>SFMP01000183.1 GCA_004554395.1 Myxococcales bacterium
GCTAACTGCTAATTGCTAATTGCTAATTGCTAATTGCTAACTGTAATTTGACATGAAAAGTCGCAAATGGTATATTGGTGTGGATTTTTTGGGCGTATTTGCCAGTTCGAATGAGTCACGAATGGAGCGAACCATGATAATAAAACGGCGCGTTTTGGCGTGCATTCTGTTGTTAGTATTGGTATTGATGAGCGCGTGCGGACCGATTATGTCGACGAGTCGTCGATCGGATGCCGAAGAAGCCCTTGCGAAGGCGAAGGCCGTGAATGCCGATGTCTTAGCCCCCTATGAATACACGATGTCGCAGGAGTATTTGCGCAAAGCCGATGAATTGTGGGGTTATTCGGAGTTTGGTTATAGCTCGGAATATGCGCAGAAATCTATCGACATGGCCAAGGCGGCCGAAGAAAAAGCCAAACAAGAACCATGGTATTCGCCGCTTGAAAAACAGTAGCGCTAATCGTTTAACCGACCTTGAAGAGAATAAGCATGAAACGAAATAACATTCATATCAGCTGTGGTTTGACGTTGGCTGCAGTTCTTGGTGCGGTATCGATGTCGATGGGCTGCGCCGATGGCGTAAAACTTTCAGCGCAACAGAAACAAGTCCACGAACAAGTCGACGAGATGTACGATCGCGCCTATCGTTGTGCGCCGCGCGAGCTTGCCTTGGCGCGTGCGCACGAAGAATTCGGTCGCATGGAATTGAGCGACGGCAATGGTCGCCGTGGCGAAGACCACGTGACGTTTGCGGTCGAAAAAGCCAAAGAAGCCGACGAAAAGAGCCTCGACGTTCGTTGCCAAGACCCGAAATTCCAAGACCGCGACAAAGACGGCATCATCGATTCTGAAGATTTGTGCCCCGATACGCCGGGTATTCGCGAGTTCAAGGGTTGCCCGAATCCCGACCCCGACCACGATAGCGTTTGCGATCCGTGGGTATCGGAGATGAACTTGCAAAACGAATTTTCGTGCAAGGGCATCGATATGTGCCCGAAGGAAAAGGGCGAGCTCGCCTATATGGGTTGCCCGAATCCCGATAGCGATGGCGACGGCGTTTGCGATCCGTGGGTATCGGCCGCCGGCCTCGAAGAAAAATTTGCTCGCACGTGCAAAGGCGTCGATTTGTGTAAAGACGTCTACGGTAGTGCCGAATTCAAGGGCTGCCCAAATCCCGACAGCGATGGCGACGGCGTTTGCGATCCGTGGGTTTCGGAGAAGAACTTGTTGGCTGAGTTCTCGCAATGTACGGGTTCCGACAAATGCCCGTTCGAAAAGGGCACGATAGAAGAAAACGGTTGCCCACCGCCTCGCAAATACATCGTCGTCACCGAGACGCAAATCGAGCTCAAAGAGCAGTTCTTCTTCGCGACGAACAAGACGAAAGTCTTGGCAAAGAGCGAGCCACTGCTCAACGAAATCGCCGACGTGCTCAAGGAAAACCCGACGATCAAGATTTCGATCGAAGGTCACACCGACAGCACGGGTCGCTACAAGAGCAATGTCAAGCTCTCGCAGGGTCGTGCCAAGAGCGTCATGCAAGAGCTCATCAAACGCGGCATTGCCAAAGACCGCTTGCAATACGCAGGTTATGGCCCCGACAAGCCGATCGACACGAACGATACGCCCGAAGGGCGCGCCAATAACCGTCGCGTCGAATTGCGAATCACCGAACGCTAGTCGTTCGAATATGGCCGCGACCGCGCCGAATCGGGCGCGATTGTGTTGCGCCGACGAGTTTGCCCTAGTTGCCGCGAGGCGCTAGGGCAATTTTCACACCATCGTGAGGGTTTTATGACCAAACAAATGTCCTTTAGAGCGCGCATATTCGCAATCTTGCTCGCCTTGATGGCGTTGGCATCGCTTCCGACTATGGCGTTTGCACAATCCGATGCCATTACGCAGGCCGCCAATTTGGCCGTCGAGGCCATGGGCGATTACGACTTCCTCGAATTGGATTCCGCCGACGAAAAAATCATGAACGCGGTCCAAATCATCGAACAAAACGGCGTCACCGACCCGAAAGTCGCCGCCGTCTACGTCGCGCAAGGCGTCATCAGCTACGGGCGCTTTAAGGATTCCGCTAAGTCGATCGCCGACGACCGCGCGTTCTCGGCATTTCTCAAGGCACTCACGATAAACCCCGACGCCCAAATTCCTAGCGATTACCAAACGTCCGAACTCGAAGCCATCATGGAACGCGCGCGCAAGACGATTGCGAGCTCGCCCAAGGCCTCGATCGCCGCTTTAGCCGGCGTCAAACCGACGATTTCGCACAAGGGCGTTGCGACGAGTCAGCGTTGTACTCCCATCGAAATCAACGCCAACGTTCCCGCTCACCCCGATGTCTATCGCGTCTTAGTCTACTACGGCGTCGACGACGTGCGCGGCTACGACAGCATCGAAATGAAGCCATCGGCCGACGTCAAAGACGATTTCGTCGCCATCATCACGGGGCTCGCCGCTCAAGGCGCAAAAGTCCGATACTTTATCGAGGCGACAAACCGCGAAGGCGATGTCGTCGCGCGAGTCGCCGACGAAGCACACCCCATCACGACGATGCTCACGGGCGAATGCGTCGGCTTTACCTCCGAAGAATTGGCACTCAAATACGGCGATCCCATCGCCCAAGTCTCCATCATGGTCGGTACGGCCATGGGCATCGTCGGCGGCAGCGGCAGAAAGCAATCTCTCACTTACACGAAACCGAGTGGCCCTCATCCCGAAGTCACGATTTCGCGCGGTGTGGCGCCCATGCCACTACATTTGCGCGGTTCCGTCGTCTTCAATTTGCCCGCCGACCTCCAACTCGGCGCCTATATCCGCGGCCAAGTCATCAACATCGTCGGCGAACCGAATAACGGCAGCGAAGTCGAAAGCGCAAAAGTCGTCGGCAACATCATGGCAGGCGTCACGTTGCGCTACCTCGCCATTTCGCGCCAGCCCTATCGCCTCTACGTCGGCCTCGAAGCCGGCTGGGGCGGTGCAAACGCCACCGTCGACGCAGGCAGTTCATCCAACTTCAAATCCATCTACATCATCAAAGGCCCATTCCACATCGCCCCCGAAATCGGCTTCCTATGGACATTCCACAAAAACATCGGTCTAGCCGTCGAACTCGCCGTGCCCATCCACTTCCCCGACAAAATTAACGCCCATTTCGACTTGTCGGTCGGGCCTTACTTCCAGTTCTAATCGCCGACAATAGTCAAGATACGCGGCTTTTTTGCCGCGTTTTTTGATTTTTTTTGGAACCGTCTATGGCTGACGCCATACGCCGGTTCAAGCGTCTATGGCTGACGCCATACGCCGCTTTATTGGGAACCGTCTATGGCTGACGCCATACGCCGGTTCAAGCGTCTATGGCTCGCGCCATACGCCGCTTTATTGGGAACCGTCTATGGCTGACGCCATACGCCGGTTCAAGCGTCTACACCCAGGACACGATGACTTCGCAAGTACAAATCATACAGCCGTTTAAATCGCGCTATACATTGCTCGAAATGCTGGGCCATGGCGGAATGGGCGAGGTCTACGTCGCCCACGACGACGAATTGGGGCGCGATGTCGCACTCAAACTCATCCACGAAGAGACGAGTGCTATTCCCGAGATGCGCATGTGCTTTAATCGCGAAGCGCGCGCCATTTCTTTGCTCCACCATCCAAACGTCGTCGATATCTACGATTTTGGTACGACCGAAACGGGGCAGATTTATCTCTCGACCGAACTCGTTCACGGCGATTCGCTCCACGGGATAAGTGCTTGCGAGTTGCCGCTTTGCACGATTCTCGATCTCATGGTTCAGTTGCTCGAAGCCCTCGAATTGGCGCATAACCGAGGGCTCATCCATCGCGATCTCAAGGCAGAAAACGTCTTACTCACGTTTATGCACGGCAAACTCTGGGTCAAACTCGCCGATTTCGGGCTCGCCAGCTTGCCCACGATGCTCGATTCGACGGCGAGCTTGCGCGACGATACGAGCTTTGGCACGCCTGGATATATGGCGCCCGAACAAATCTTGCACGGCACGAATTACGTCGGACCGTGTACCGACATCTACGCCGCGGGGATACTGCTCTATGAAGCGCTTTCGGGGGTAATGCCATTCGATCGCGCCAATGCGCTCGAAACGATGCGAGCCCATTTGCAGGCGCCATTGCCCAAAATTGCTTGGCGCGCGCATTTGCGCCAAACACCCGAGTCCGTGCGCGATGCACTCGAAACGGTCGTCGGCGTTGCACTCAAAAAAGAACCTTGGCTCCGGTTCCTCACGGCGCGAGATTTTTCGCGGGCAATCCAAAAAATCGCTTCGCAAGTGGCGAAAGAACAGCTCCCCGACGACGAATATATTGAAAAAATTCGCTCCGTATCGGCGTCACAACCCGAATCGGTATCGTCGGTCGTCCTCGAAAGACGCGATATTGGGGCAAAGATCCGCGCCTTCGAGGCGGCCGAAGATTCTGGGCTCTCGTCGCCGCCGCAATTGGCTCCATACGGTGATTCGAGCGAGCGAAGTGGATTGACGAAATCGCCCGAGGGCGGCGACCCGCAGACGAATTCTGGACTTTTGAACTCGTCGTTTATGCGAGCCAAAGCGCAGCTCTTCGATTCGATTATGGCGTCGGTTTCGTCGACGTTGGGCGCCGATTTCGAGTTTTATCGCGAAATTCTGCTTCGATCGTCGGCGCTTGGGTCGGAGTTTTGCCTCAACTTCGCCGAAGCCTTTTGGCGCAACGACGAAGACCGTGCTTTGGCAGATTGCTGGCGCGAAGCGTTGGCGGCTTGGGCACAGAATAAAATTCTCACATTTAATCAGCACTCAGAAGATACTTCGTCGTCGGGAACGTATACGCGCATTAATCGCACTCGTCTGCCTTGTGTCGTGACGGTATCGTTTACCGATCCGGCGTTTGTCGACGTCTGCAATGCCGCGCTCGGCAATCGAAAGTTGCGTGCACTCAAGGCACAAGCGGCAATGGCATTGACCGAAGTATGCGTCGAGCCAAGCGGTCAAGAGTTGTATAAAATTGCGACTTTTTGGAAAGAAGCGAATCAAATTACAAAATATGTGAAATGTTGTGCAGAATCTGCGCTTGTATCGCGTCGAAATCCCTACGCCGTCGATTACGCGTTTGCGGCGGCGCGTTTCGAAGAATTGGGGGCTTTTTACGATGCGATGATGACGGCTGGTGCCAAGGCGTCGAAACACGCACAGATCAATGCCGTCGACTGGCCCGTGTTTTGGATTGCGGCAGCCGAAGTCGCCTTGGCGCTCGATCTGACGCCGCTCTACGACAAGAGTTGTGAGCGGATCAAGGCTTGGGTCAATGCGTTTTCGAAACCCGTCTATTTGGCGCATTTGCAAAGGCTCAATGCGCGACGCCATTTGCGCCGCGAAAATTACATGCGAGCGACCGAAATCGCCGCGCTATCGTGCGATAGCTTTACGCTGTGCAACGAAGAAATCGAATGTGCGCGTTCCCAAGTCGTCGGATGCGACGCCGAGATCGCCATGGGCAACGTGCGCAAAGCGCGTCAGATGCTCTCGATTGCGATCGAAACGTTTAACCGCGTCGGGTTGAAGTTCGACATTGCGCAGGCGCAATGTCGCATGGCACTCATCGATTGGTGCGCCGGGCAACCCGATTTGGCGCGCGACAATCTCCAATCGTCTCAGATCGCCTTCCAAAAGGCTGGCGACTGCGTTTTATCGGCACTTGCCCAGTTACAACTGAATTTTATTCAATACCTCGACCATTCTACGAAAGACAATATCACCGCCCTTCGTCGCGTCGTCGAGACCGTCGCGCAATCGGGCGATGCGATATTGGCATCGCGAGCACACGTCATCGAGTTGATAGCTCTAGCACTCGATGCCGATTGGGAATCGGTCGATTTGCTCGAAAGCTCGTTGCGCGCGAAAGCGGGCAAGAAAGGCCTTTTGCCCGAGATGAATGGGACTCTGGCTTGTATTCATGCGATGCACCATGCCACCGACGGGCAAGCCGAGATGGCGCAATCGGAGATAACGACGGCGATTGCGTATTTTGGACCGCATCGAAGGCGTGCGCGCGCGTTTTGCCATACGCTCTTGGGCATTATGTCGATATTTATGCACCAAATCCGCGGTGGTTTGCCGGCGTTTGAACGCGCGCGCAACGACTTCATGGCGCTCAACGACGTATTCGGTTTAGCTTGGGTTTGGGCGGCTCAGAGCACGCTCGCTTCGGTTTGTGGCGAATACGACGACGCCTTCTCGATGGCTCTCGATGGTCATGAGTTGGCGGCCAATGCCAATTTTAGAACGCAATCTTCGATAACGTCGATTATCGGGATCGTCGCCGCCGTTGGTGCGAAGCGATACGACAAGATTGACGAAATATTATTAGATGCAGACCCATGCATTCCGAATGTATTTCGAGGTTATTACAAGAAATGGCTAGAAAATAGCATACAATCGCTTATCGAAACGAATGTTCCCGATCTCATGCGCAAGGCGAATGCGATTCGTCAAAGATGCCGTCTATAGCAATGTATAGGTGCGAAAGATGCGCACTTTATCGCGAAATGAAGTACACTATTCGCGCCGTAGTTCGTAGAATGCGATAATTTTTATAGGAGACAAAGATCATGGCAGAAGCGAAAAAAGCGATACCCAAGAGTTTCAATTTGCGATCATTTTTTGGCGATTATTTCGACATCATTCGTCGCACGGGTAGCGATCGCGCCGAAGAGTTGATCGAACTCGTCGAGGAGCGCCGCAGTATGCAGCGTTGTGACGTTTGTGGAATGCCGATGAAGGAGCCAGCAAAGTCGCCGAAGCCATTTGTCGGGGCGTATTTATGCGATACGTGTCGTCGTCAGATTCAGCAAAGGTAGGCGTAGCCCGCCTGGCGGGCGTATTGAGGCTAGGCGTAGCCGCCGAAATAGCCCGCCCGGCGGAGCGTATGCGATGGCCGTAGGGCGTCGCATAGCGTAGCTGCCGTAGCGTATGCACCGCAGGTGCATAGCGTAGGCGTCGCGCGGCGTATCGAGGCGAAGCCGAGATAGCCGAGCCCTGTGAGGCGTATCGAGGCGAAGCCGAGATAGCCGAGCCCAAGGAGAGGTATCATTTCGATTTGTTGTAAGTATTTGAAATTATTGAAGAATTTGGATTATCTGGAGC
>SFMP01000184.1 GCA_004554395.1 Myxococcales bacterium
ACGCGAAAAGTCTACAATCAACACGCCTATAGCGTGACGAATATTTCCGACAATGGCACCGTTCCCAAACATCAACGTGCCAATTGGAATATCGATGGGCTCAACAATTTCCGACTCAACGTACAACCCGGTGCAAATTACCTACCCAATCTCAAGATCACCAACGTATCGAATCCCTATACATGCGATAATCCCAGCGATGCCGTTATCTATTTCGTCGTCGAAAACGTCGGTTGGGCAACGGCCGAAAAGGGCATAACGGTTAAAATATATCGCTCCGATACGGCACAAGGCGAATATAAACTCCTTGGATCCGTTCAAACGATTTCCGATATCCGCGCCGCCCAACGCGAGCAAATGACATTCAAACTGCCCGATGGCGAGAAACTCGCCAATGGCACATATATTCACATTGCGCTCGGCGACGACGCTCCAACGCAATGTAAAGTCGATGGCAATTCGGTCACGTACGAACCCAAATGCCAAGTCGTCGTCAACTGATGCACCATTGGCGCATCCCCTGTGCGTTATAAACGCCCGCCCCTTTGAGCGCGGCGGGCTTGCACTCGTCTTCGACGCAGATCTCATCGGCATTGCACACTACATTGCCGCATTTCGTGTCCGTGTCGGCATTGTCTTTGGGTTTGCACACGCCATCGGCGCATTTTTCGTCGGCATTGCACACCGCACCGCCGCATTTTGTGCCCGTGTCGCCGTTGCCTTTGGGCGTACACACGTCATCGACGCATTCTTCGTCGGCATTGCACACCGAATCACCGCATTTCGTGTCCGTGTCGCCGTTGCCTTTGGGTTTGCACACGCCATCGGCGCATTTTTCGTCGGCATTGCACACCGAATCACCGCATGTCGCGCCCGTATCGCCGCCAGAGACATCGGCAATCACGTCGTCGTTGCCCCCGCACCCCGCCAGAACTAGGGATCCGAACGCGAGAATAAACAGATTTTTACGATTCAAGCCAACCATTTTGTCCTCCAAACTCAATCGGTTAGCACATAAACATCTGCTAACCAGCCTCCATCTAGCAAAATGAGCGCGCTGAATCAACGCGAACACGACGGAGATAGCGTTCTAATGCTTCGATGTATTCCAGAAAAAACAAGGCGTTATGATTTAGTATGAGCTGATATTCGCACTTTTGATGGGCAGGCAACAGGCTCACGCGCATCGATCCAGCAGATCAGAAACAAATGATTTGCCCATGGTCTGAAAAAATGATAGGGACGCCGCGTTAAAAACGCAACCGTGTTGCGTTTTGTTTTTTGAGATACGATTTTGAAGAATTTGAGGTGAAATTCTTATGCAGTTGAAAACGATTCGTCGGTTGCTCTTTTTTTCGCTCATGTCGGCATCGCTCTATGCTTGCGATTCGTCGCAATCACTTACCGACGATACGAAGCCCGAGGGTACTCGCATGGTCGAACTCCGCGTCAATGAAGATATCAAGGGCGCTGTCGACGCCTACGACCTCGACGGCGACTATTACAATACGGTAACGATTGGTGGCACGGAGACGAGCGTCATTTCGATAGCGAGCATCATCCAAAGCGTACTCGAGATAAAGGATGCCGATTTGAAATCGGAGCTCGAGAAATATACGTGCAATTACGAATCGGCAACAGACGGATTCCGTCCGACCGACAAGGGCGACAAATGTGCGCCAGTGAGCTGTAGCAAAGCCTTCTATAGTTATATCGATACGAAGACGGGGAATTTGGTCTATGGCGATGAGCTCGGAACCGATCGCCCCGGCTGCTACAACGTCAAAAACATTGGCAAGATATTGCTCACCGAAGTCAAGGCCAATGCAAAGTTGTTTGAGCTCTACATCGACAACGCAAAGTATGGATCGATCGATTTGTCGACCATGGGCGATTTGATCGTCGAAAAAGACGGCAAAAAGGTCGTCAAATTGGCCAACGTCTTCCGACAAATGCAACCCAATAAGACGTACGACAAATACGAGTGTGATCTGGCCGATGAATCGGGCAAGAAGATGTCGAGCGATGCATCGTGCCCCGTTCGTTCGTGCAACGACGTCATGGAAGGATATATCGAAGTATCGTCGCAAAACATCGTCGACGAAACGGCGGCAAAGAAAGCGGCTTGCTATGAAATGAAGAGCGCCAAAGCGCTCTATATGACGACGCCCGAAACAGATACCGCATTGAATATCACCGTTAAACTCGACGACAAAGAAATCGCGACGGTCGATGCCAAAACGTTGGGCGATAAGATCTTCGAAGAGAATGGTAGCAAGTACGTTTGGGCGAGCGATGTGATTGCGGCAGTCAAACCCGATCTCAACCTCGACGATTACAAATGCAATTACCTCGGTCAAAACGAAAAAGACGGCAATATTAGCGTCTATGATCCGACGTCGAAGAGTGCGTGCAAAGAGATTCGCAGTTGCAAATATGCCAAATCGGCAAAGATCGACCTCACTGTGAAGAAAATGTCGATGACCGATGCCGAAAAACAAAATTGCCATAACGTGGGCAATATCACGACGATCCTCGTCTATTCACAAGCGGGAGGTAGCGATAACGACCAGAAACCGACGCCCAAATCGTATATCGTCAATGTTCAAGTCGATGGTACCGAGACGGTGAAAGAAGTCAATGTTTACGATCTCGAAGCAAAATTCGTCGAGAAAGAAGGCAAACAGACGATTGCCGCAAGTGAAATCATTGCCGCTGCACAATTAGATGGTTATGCTGCCGATAAGTATACATGCGATTACGTTGCGGCAGATGGATTCAAAGCGAGTGCAAAAAGCGACTGCAATCCTCCACGCGTATGTAGTGAGGCAGAGAGCATTGTCCTCGTCGTCGAAGATAAGAAATTGTCGACAGATTTGCCCGCTGGGTGTTTGAAAATCAAAGATTTCAAAACGATTATCGTCAAAAAGATAGATGGGTAAGGCGATTTGCGCTGACCTCTTCCATAATACACAGACCTCTCCCCTACCCCCCTCTCCATAAATGGCGAGGGGGAAAAATGACGATGAGCCGACGAACACATTTTTATACAATTTGTCATATTGCCACACTGATGTCGATATTATCGACGCGAGTTTATGCGCAAGATATAAACGATGACGGTGTGATGCAATATGATATAAATAACAATACAATGAATCATGGCGATGGCAAAGGCGATGCCGATGCGCATGAAGATATAGACGACATATACACATTTGAGAACGACACGCGTCACATCAATATCGCCGATCCGCTCGTCGTCGATACGATACGCGTGGAGGCAGAGCATGCCCGCGATATTTACCGCCAAAGCTCGCCATTTATCCAAACGATATCGACCGAGACTGTAGCCTCGATCAACGATTGGATCGAGCAAGCGCCGGGCGTATTTGGCGATTCGACGGGCAAGGGTCAACGATTAGTCTATGTGCGCGGTTTTTCGACGCGCCAAATCACGGCGCGCTTCGACAATATGCCGATCGATACGGGCTACGATGGCATCACGGGGCTCGATGCAATCCCGATGAACTGGATTGGAAAAGGCGAAATCAAGCATGCCGATGCATATTCGGACGATGCCGTTGGGCTTGGTGGAAGCATCATCATGCACCCAGTGATGCCGAAGAAGATGCAGGCATCGTTTGAGACGACGATGACAGGTGGCCGCTATGCGCTCGGTCATGGCATGTCGTATGGAGCGTGGGATTGGGCATTGACCGCCGGTGCGCACTACTCTAACGGTTTTCGGCTTTCGCATGCATTCGAGCCGACCGAGCAAGAAGATGGCGGCTTGCGCGATGCGAGCCAGTCTTATGGAGCGAATATCTATGGCAAAGTCGCGCGCACGCTCGGAGACTGGAGCAAATTGGAGGTATCGGGCGGATATACACAAGCGCCGCGCGACGTGCCAACGGGCATTGGCACGGGTTATTATCGGTATTGGAAGTTTACGGAATACCACATCGGTTTAGCCCAAGCCAAATGGTCATATGATACGAAATACATCCGTGGATTTTTGCAAGCCTGGTATCAGAATCAGGGCAACCGCTTAGAAGTCTTCGATTCGCCGTCGCGAACGACGCAAACGACACTCGTTGCCAACAATTCGGAATGGATGGACCAAGATATCGGTGCGATTTTATATCTATCGTCACAGCCATATTCGGTAGGGCTCGGTTATATGGATGCATCGCTTCGCGCCGAATTTCGATATCAGACGCACGAATCGAGCGAGCACCAAATCGTGAAAGATGTCGACGTCGACAAGTCGTCGGAGCGACTGACGTTCGACATTCGCCCAGGGATCAATTGGCAGATATTGCCGAGTTTATTTATCAATGCATCGGGTTATGCTGTTGGAGATATCGAATTGGCGCATGCCGATACGAGCAAAGATGTCGTGGTGGGTCTCGTCGATTTATATAACGGTGGGTTTTCGGCAGGTATCGATTATATTCCAACCGACGAGGTGAAAGTATCGTTTCGTGCGGCAAGGCGCTTGCGCATGCCAACGCTCAAAGAACAGTTCTTGCGCAGTAGTGGCGATGCATTTAATCTCAACGCCGAAATCGCTTGGAATTTCCAGCTACAAGTCGACTACGTACCAACCGATAAATTGAAATTCCAAGTGACGGGTTACGACTCGGAAGTCGAAGATCTCATCAATTTCCGTTATATATCGGGAATAAAAGAGGCTTATAACGTCGACGAGGCGCGAATAGCAGGCGTCGATTTTTCGACGCACATCGGACCTTATGCAGGGATATCGCTCGACATTGCATATAGCTTTTTGTTTTCGCGCGATTTGAAAACCGATCTCGTTTTGACCGATCGCCCCGAACACAATTTGCGGGCTCAAATCTCGTATACGCCGATCGATAGCGTCACGTTATCGTTGCGTGGTGTTTACGAATCGAAGCGCCGCACCGAGGCTTGGCTGTCGTCGAAAAGTGCCTGGCTTGGTGGGATTTTTACCCTCGATGCACAAGTCGACTTTAAAACGGCGTATTTTACGGCATATATTCGCGGTACGAATTTGCTCGACTACAATTATGCGCGATCTTTTGGATATCCAGAACCGGGCTTTCAACTATTCGTAGGAGCGACGATAGGCATCGATTAGTGGCTTCTGTTTCATCGCCGTCTCTTGATCTCCAATCCATGGGCGAAATAGGGCGCCATCGAGACAGAAAAAAAGCCGCCAGCGACGTTGAATCGCAGCGGCTTTTGTGGTGGTTAGTGGGGGGTTATTCTTTCATCCAGCGGTGGAGCAGCGGTGAAACGGCGAGTAGCAAGACGGCTGCGACGAACGACGTGACGATGAGGAATTGGAAGATATTGACTTCGTAGGCTTTTAGCATGGCTTCGAGGTTGCCAGCGAAGTAGTTAGCGCCGCCCGAACTGATGAACCAGACGCCCATCATGAGGGAAACCATGCGCGGTGGGGAGACGCGAGTGACGAGCGAGAGCCCGATGGGGCTGAGGCAGAGCTCGCCCATAGTATGGATGAGATAGACGCCGACGAGGATGAGTGGGCTTGCCTTGGCGACGAGCGCACCGTTGGCGTCGTGAATGCTCGCCCAGCCTGCATAGAGGAGGATGAATCCGAGTCCGAGCATGACGAGTCCGAGGACGAACTTGTAGACGACGGAGAATTTGAACTTCGAGCTGTCGAGCTTCGTCCATATCACGGTGAAGGCGGGGGCTAAGAGGAGAATGAAGATGGGGTTAATCGACTGGAAGTAGGAGGCGGGGATTTCGAACGAGCCGATGACGCGATCGGTTTCTTGTTCGGCAAATAGCGTCATGGTTCCGCCGGCTTGTTCGAAGCCGAGCCAGAAGAAGATGACGAACAGCGAAAGGATGAGAATGACGGCGACGGATTTGACGTCTTGGATAGCTTGCGCTTTGCCGCCTTCTTTTTTGCCGCCAGTATAGGCGTACCAGAAGAGCCAAACAATGGCAGCGACGAGGACGGCTGGGCCACCCCACGATTTGACGACTTCGGGCATCAAGTCGATAACTTGACCAAAGTAGGGAAGAGCTTGCGTGGCTGCGAATGCGATGCCGATGACGCCTAAGATGTAGATGGCAATGTCGCCCCAATCTTTGAGACTGAGCAAGTGGGCCGAGGGATGATCGCCTTTTTTCGCGTCGTCGCCGTGGCAACAACATTTGCCGAGAGATTTGGCGCAAGGTTTACCGGTTTTTTTGCATTCGCATTCGATGTTGCCGTTTTCGTCGAGTTTGCCCTTGCAATTGCAGACGACATCGGGGGCTTTTTCGGCATCAGAGACGAGATCGGAATCGGCTTCGCGTAGGGAAGCTTCTAAATCAGCTTCGACGGCGCGTTCGACTTCGATATCTTCGTCAAATTCGTTCTTTTCGCGTTCAATTTTAGCGGCTATTTCGGCTTCTTTGGCTTTATCGGCTTTTTTAGCTTTTGAGTCTTTTGCGAATTTAGCGGATCTTGGGTCACGTTCGGGTGGGAATCCAGCGGTTCCGATGCTTCGCTGAGAGAAAAAGAAGATGATGACGCCGATGGCCATTCCGACTGCAGCGGCGGCGAATCCGTAGCTGTAGCCGAATTTTTCGGCGAGCGTGCCGCAGATAAGGGGCGAGAAGAAGGCGCCCGCGTTAATGCCCATGTAGAAGATGGTAAATGCGCCGTCGCGGCGCGGGTCGCCGTCGTCGTAGAGATGCCCGACGATAGTCGAAATATTGGGTTTGAAGAAACCGTTACCGAGGATGAGTAGGGCGAGTCCGAGGTTGAGCGTGCTGGCACCGAGCATGAGGCAGACTTCGCCCAACATCATGACGATGCCGCCGATGAAGATGGCTTTTCGAGCGCCGAGATATTTATCGGCTAGCATACCACCGATGAGAGGTGTGAGATAGACGAGGCTCGTATAGATGGCGTAGACCGATAGAGCGTCGCTACGCTCCATGCCCATGCCGCCTTTCGTAGCCTCGGCGACGAGATACAAGACGAGGATTGCTCGCATTCCATAGTACGAGAAGCGTTCCATCGCTTCGGTACAGAAGAGACGATACAACCCTCCTGGATGCCCTTTGAGGGTCTGAATGAAAGAACTCAATAGTCATGCTCCTTTTTGATCGTTACACGGCAACGCGGGCAATGGCGCATTCCGTGCCTTGAGAATCGACAACGATGCAAAAAATATGCGTGTAAGGCGCACATTAATCTACATAGCACCAATTTTTTATTAGTCGTTTATGGAGAGTAGCGCAATCATTTTGCTAAAAGAGGCGGCAAATGCAAAAAAGCGTTCGCGAACGGCGAAAAAATAGTATGCTCGCATTGGGTTTTGTGGATTATTGCAGACCTTTCGGCTTCACCGAATGATGAGAACTCGAGCTATTGGCGTTTTGTGGATAGCTCGAACGATTAATGGATGAAACAATGGCAGACAAAATGGTTCGAATTGGCGTGTTTTATGATGGCAATTATCTGTATCACGTAAGCAATTATTACGTCTTTCATCATCGCTATCGCGAAAGATTGAGCATTTCAGGGTTGCACGAGTACATCCGGCAGGCGCTTGCGCAACTCGAGGGAACGCGGGCGGAATATTGTCAGATCGTCGATGCGCATTATTTCCGAGGTCGTTATCCGACGGCGATAAGCGAGCAGAAGGGCTGGATACGAGGCGAGAGAATATTCGAAGACGTGTTAATGTATAATGGTGTGACGACGCATTTCTGGCCGATAACCGATGGCATAGAAAAGAGCGTCGAGGTGGCTCTTTCGCTCGAAGCGTATGAGATGACGCACATGAAGAACTACGACGTATGCGTTTTGGTGGCTGGCGATAGCGATTACACGCCGCTGGTGCAGAAGATCCAAGCGACGGGTACGCGCGTGATGGTTTTGGGCTGGGAATTTGACTTCGTGAACGAGCGCGGGACGCATCACGAAACGCACGTGGCTCGCAAATTGATGAGCAGTGCGGTTTATCCGATTTTGATGTCGGATGTGATCGAGACGCAGAATTATGGTCCAGGAGCGCCGTTGAGCTTGTTCGTATCGCGTGCGCCCGAGACGTATGGCGAAGATAACGATAAATCGTATTGGTCGGATCAAAACGACGACGAGCAACAGGAACAAGCCGAAGCGCCCGTTCAGGAGCAAGAAGTCGAGTTGCGAGAGGGCGAGAAGCTGGGCAAGATCGTGTTGCTCAACAGCCAAGGTTGGGGCTTTATCGCGCCCGAGACTGGCGATGTCGACATTTTCTTCCATTATGCCGACTTGGTCGATGCTTCGTTCGACAAATTGCGCCACAACAATCGCGTTTGCTATGTCGAGGGGCAAAATGAGAAAGGCGCGATTGCACGCGAGATTCGGGTGATTGGGTGGTAGATAGCCTTGCGACGCGTCGAAACGCCGAATTCGGCCGTCTCAATGATTGAGTGTGCAGATTGACAAAATCTGCAGTGCGCAGAATCGAACTTTTTCCGACATTCGAATCGTCGAAACGCCGATCGTGGCTGTCTCAATCATTGAGTGTGCAAGTGGAATTTTCTTGACGTCTGATGCCAATTCGCTTAATTAGGCGACGTGCCTTGGATATGAGAATAGCCGAGGCAGGGCCGGGGTGGCGAAATGGTAGACGCAGGAGACTTAAAATCTTCTATCCCCTGTGGATGTGCGGGTTCAAGTCCCGCCTCCGGCACTGTTTGAGAAGCCGCGTTTTTAACGCGGCTTTTTTTTTTGCGTTCATTATTTCGAAATCAAAGCGCTTTTGATATACAATTGAAGAAGAGCTTCATTTTATATGTACAAATGCGTATGGATTATTTAGAATATGGCTTAACAGGTGATATCGTGTGATTCGATCATGGTATCGAGAACGCCACAGTGGGTGTACGTTTTACCAGATGTCAATGTGAACGGGAGTTGTTATGCTTTCACTCGATAGTCTCGACAGTCTCAATCCAGCCCAACGCGAAGCCGTCACCTATGAAGGCGATGAGCATTGTCTCATATTGGCCGGGGCAGGCAGTGGCAAGACGCGTGTTCTGACGCATCGGATTGCTTGGCTTTTATCGCAGGGCGTACCACCGCGTTCGATATTGGCGATTACGTTTACGAATAAAGCGGCGAGTGAGATGCGCGAGCGTGCGATTGCACTCATCGGATCGGACGATAAAACGGGTTTGCATTTGTCGACGTTTCACTCGTTCGGTTCGCAGTTTATCCGTCGCTATGCCGAGTATATCGGTTTGACCCAACAGTTTTCGATTTATGGCGAATCGGATCAAAAAGCGCTCGTGAAATCAATCCTCGAGGAGCGCGGCTTTTTGAAGACATCGTCGGACTCCATCGAAAACGAACACAAACAAAACAAAGCACTCATCGATGAGACAGTCGACGCCATCGCCAAGATCAAGGAAAAGGGCATTTTGCCGAGCGAAGCGAAAGCAAAAGCGCGATTCCCCGATGAAAAATTGACGGCCCAAGTCTACGAAATTTACGAAACTCGGCTCATCGACAACAATGCCGTCGATTTTGCGGGCTTGCTCTTGTGGCCGTTGCGCATGATCCAACAATTCAGCGATATTCGCCAAAATACCCATCGTCGATATCGCCATATATTAGTCGACGAATTTCAAGACACGAACTTGGTACAGCTCGACCTCTTGTCGGCACTGATGGGAGAAGATACGAAATTGACCGCCGTTGGCGACGACGATCAATCGATTTATGCGTGGCGCGGAGCCGATCCAAAGGCAATTTTGGCATTTTCGGAGCGATTTGGATCGTGTGCCGTTTTCAAACTCGAACAAAACTATCGATCGACAAAGCCCATTCTCCATAGTGCAGCCAATCTGATCGATCACAACGTCGCGCGAACCGAAAAGCGACTTTGGACCGATCGCGAGGGCGGTGAGCCAGTCCACGTCGTCAAATACGAAGGCGATCGCGATGAAAGTTGGGATATCGTGAGAAAGATCGCCATATCGCACCAAGACCGAGAAGACAAGTGGTCGGATTACGCCATTTTGTATCGGAAAAACGCGACATCGCTCGGATTTGAAACGGCCTGTACAGAACGGGGTGTTCCGTATCAAGTCGTCGGAGGTCTCGGCTTTTTCGAACGCGCCGAAATCCTCGATATCTTGGCATATCTGCGCATACTCTCCAATCCGCTCGATACGATCGCCTTTCGGCGAGCGATCCACAAACCGGCGCGGAATATCGGCGAGAAGACGGCCGAAAAGCTCATCGAACTCATCGAGCAAAAGGCGCAATTTAGCCTATCGCCACAAGAAGCGATGTTTCGGCTTTTCCAAGATATCGTCAAAGGCGCGTGTAAGCTCCCCAGAGCCACGCAAAAGACGCTCAACGGTTGCCGAGCATTCTATGAACTCCTCGTCGAACTCGCCGATTGGAAATCGATGCCACTTCGCCGTATCGTCGATATCATCATCGCAAAGACGGAGTATTTGACCTATTTGAAGGCTCAGATGGCGAAAAATGCCATGGATTTCGACGAAGCCTTGGAACGCATCGATGCGCTAAAATCGACGCTCGACGATTGCGATGCCGACAGCGTCGATACAGAACAAAAATTGATCAGTTTTTTATCGACGACTTCGCTCATTCACCCAGAATCCGACGAAGAATCGAATTCGATTAAACTGATGACTATCCATGGTGCTAAAGGACTTGAATTCGATACGGTCTTTATCGCAGGTGTCGAAAACAACGTCTTACCGCTATCGCGCGGTGGCGAATGCGATATCGAAGAAGAGCGACGCCTCATGTACGTCGCCATGACGCGAGCGAAACGGGTTCTCAACATTTCTTATGCAGAAATGCGCTACGAGTACGGTCGTCTGCAAAGCCATACGCCGAGCCAATTCCTCGGCGAAATGATGCGCAAAGACGATCCCCCTGGGATGATCGATGAATCGTGGGGGGAATGCGATGCCTATCACGGTTCTTCTTATGATGCCAAATCGCGTTCTAAACGCCCACAACTCGCTTGGACTAAGAAATCCCCTACTCCATCGAATCGCAAAGAGTCGTCGTTCGAAGACGAAGTCGGGGGCGGTGTCGCTCACGCCTTTGGACGAAATCGCAAAGAGGCGTCGTTCGAAGACGAAGTCGGAGGCGGTGTCGCTCGCACTTTTGGACGCAAGAAGGGAAATCGTAGCCATAGCGATTTCGGTAGCGACAGCGAGTTCTATGAAGAGCATTGCATTTCGTACGATGACAAGTCCCAGAGCTCAATCCCCAAAGTCGCCACGCCCAAACATGCGACGTCGACACAGAACGCGACGACGCAAGCACTCGACAAAAACGATAAGCCGATATCTATTGGCGATCACGTCCGCCATGCCATTCACGGCGTCGGAACTGTCGTGCGCATCGAAAAGGCATCGGGCGGGCACAAAGTCGCCGTTCAATTTGGTGCCAACGATATACGGACGATTATCGCGCGGTTTTTGCTCGTCGTATAATTGTGCAATTGCTCACAGTCGCGTTCAAAATCGATCCGGCGATGCCGCAAAAGAAGAGGGCGGCCATAGAATCACCGGGCGATGAATCGATGTTTTCGCCCGTCTTGTATGGGAGTTTTCCAGATCGCCCCAAAGCTATCGCGGCAGAGCTGGTTTCCCATTCTCTATTCTATGATATCTTGCGCTTATCGCTATCGATAATCGCTTCGAGAGCACCGATGGCGACGCGGCTAAGCGTATCGAGTTCATCACTCGACATGGGGCTCATATCTTCGACGCCGTGATGCGAACCGAGCCCGAATAAGACCGAAGCGGCGCGCATTTTTCGAAGCTGAGCGATGACGAAAATCGTATCGCTCTCCATTTCGGTTGCCAATATTCCTGCGCGCTGCATGATATCCCAGTGCATCGTCGCTTCTTCGACGCAGGGCAAATATTGGGGCGATTCGAGAAAAAAAGCATCTTTGCTTTCGATAACACCGACGCGCGGCGATACGCCGCGCGATCGTGCCGCAATACACAAAGCTTCGACGAGCTCGAAATCGGCAATCGCCGGATAATTGAGCGGTACGTAGGCATTAGCCGTCGATCCACCTCGATAACAACCCGTTGCAATGACGAGGGTGCCGCGAGTATCGCTTGGCTGAAGTAGTCCACACGTCCCCGTCCGGATAACGGTATGGACGCCGAGCGCCGCGAGTTCTTCGAGCGCAATTGCCGTCGACGGACCGCCAATTCCACTCGATACGACCGATACGCGCGTTTGCCCCAAATACCCCGTCCACGTGCAAAACTCGCGGTGAAACGACATTTCGCGCGCATCGGAGAGATAGGCGGCTATGGCGCTCACTCGGTGCGGATCGCCCGGCATGAGTACGTATCGACCGACATCGCTTTCGTCGAGATCGAGGTGATATTGTCTCATCATCATCCTTTACATCATCGAATAACAAACGAGGCACAAGACGCCGATATACATTTCCGGCGATCTAGCGCAACGCCGCCCTTCTACAACAAATCGACGATGACGACAAATCCCAAATCACGTTGCCAACCCGTTGCGAACGATGCTTTTCTCATCTTGGCGATGGGGGAATAGAGCGCCCTGAAAGGGCGCCAGAATACAGCCCGGGGTAAGCGGAGCGCAACCCCGGGATGACAAAGAGCCCGTATTGAGCCCAAAGGGCGAAATAGGGCGAAAAAAGCCCGTATTGAGCCCAAAGGGCGAAATAGGGCGAAAAAAGCCCGTATTGAGCCCAAAGGGCG
>SFMP01000185.1 GCA_004554395.1 Myxococcales bacterium
CACTGCTCACTGCTAATTGCTCACAGCTCATTGCTCATTGCTCATTGCTCATTGCTAATTGCTCACTGCTCATTGCTAATTGCTAATTGCTAATTGCTCATTGCTCATTGCTCATCCCCCGTGTTAAAATAACTCGCGTTTTATTGGTAAACGCATGGTGCGGCAACATAAGAGCACCAGATTTGTCGTCGTAGCCCATTGTTGGCACCGGTTTTGGCACGGTTTGGGTCATGGCATCTCGAGGGCGACGCGGGCGGTTGGCTCTCTCGATGGGCAGCGACGCAAGTTTGGGTTTTCGCGTGTTGTCGGTATTTGTGATGTCAGCTTTAGCCAGGAGGAACCCATGAAGTATTTTGAATACAAAGGCAAACATGCAGAGCTATGTCACGCGCTCGAAGCGCACAAGACAGACGACGCGCTGTCGCATATCTATGCATTTTTCAGAAGCGAGGAGAACACGGACTCGTATTCGATTCCGGCGCTCACCGCAGCGCGCGAACTCCTCGAAGATGGCGAAAGCCAAGAATTGGAGCGCATCCGCATCCGCATGCGAGCCAACGGCGACAAAATGTTCATCACGCTGGCGCAATTCATGTGGGCAGCCCACTTGGGCGGCTACAAAGATTTCGCCGCGGCAATCGCCGAAAAACTCGACAGCGAACTCGAACGATTCGTGCGCAGTATTAAAGAATACGTCGACGAGGAGGGCGCCCCGGGCTTGCTCGACTCGTCGGGCTTCCGTTGCAACGAAGCCATCCGCATGATGACGATGTATTACCTCGACCAAGACGACTTCAACACGATACTCCACTGCTCAGTCGAAAACCTCGAAATGACGCGGCTACTCATGCCAAACCGCCCAAATTTCATCGCCAGCCACTTGCTCGATGCCGCACGATCCTACCGAACAGTCGGCCAAACCGAAAAGTGCATGGAGCTATGCAAAGAACTCCTCGACACCTACGACGTCGACGGCGTCGATGACTCCGACGATGACCTCATGAAAATCGTCGTCAAACACACGCGCGAGCTCGTCGACGATATCGATAAATACAAATACTAGCACTTGCGCCGCCCACAAACTCGCCCTCGATCGACGATTTGTTTTTGAAAGCCCTATTGCCGGTTGGCAATACGGGCTTTTGGGCGCCCTATTTCGCTGTCGCTCAATACGGGCTCTTGGGCGCCCTATTTCGCTGTCGCTCAATACGGGCTCTTGGCTCCGGCTATGTGCTCACTGCGTTGCGCGCATACGCCTCCGCTGTGCGCCGAGGCGCACTTGATGTCATGTCATCTCTAGTGCCGCAAAGCGAGTACAAAAAAAAGCGGGATTTCTCACGAAGTCCCGCTTTCCACAACACCAACTCATCTCTGAAAGGAGCAAAGATGACATGTACTACACTAAACCTAACATCACACAAGGAATAACTAGTCTTTGCGCCAGTGTGGGGCGACCTTCGCGCGGGAATGTGAGGAAAACCCATAAAACCGCGCTTATCGGTTAGACATTGCGCATTATACCATCTGCAGAGTGGCATATCAAGAAAAAATCGCACCCACTCGATCAAATTGTAGTTGCGTCCCATAAAGCCATACATGGCAAACCACCGCGACATGCGATCTAGATATCTTCTAGCCAGAAACAGCAGAAAAGTCACCCTCATTAATGGGGGCGGCTGAATAGTTACATCAAACATATCATAGCCACGAAACCCGTTCGAAAACGCATTCCCCTATCGATGTCGGGGAAATACGTACCGATTTGCGACGATGCAGCACACAAAAAGACGATACACCACACAAAAAGACGATGTAGCACACACAAAAAAGCGAACACATATCGAGAGACAAAAGCAACGAATGCCCCATGTTTGTATCAAATGTATGGATTGGCGGGCGGCAATACTTTGTATAAAAGTTGTCGATATTGCCATGTAACCTATTGATTTTGGCGAAGATTTTTTGCATTTATTACAAACCACGAGCTGCATATTCGCGGCCAACTCGATGGATAATTTTTTTTATGAAATATGATCGCCATGGGGAATCAAAGTGTGATAAGAAGAAACAATGCGTCATATCAAACGGCGCACGATAGTCGTCTCAATTCACGATTTATTTGTTTAAGACATGGTCATGCTATGTTTCTTCACGGAGGAAGAGAATGGCTTGTAAGTGGACCGAAGAGCTGGAGCGCATAGCCAGTAGCGCTCAACGCGATGCATCGAAGATGCATGTGCGTCTGAATACTGCTCTATTGTTGCGCAGCATGCTCAAAAACAGTGGTGTATGTCGCGATCTACTCGCCCATACGGGTTTGAGTTTAGCTTCGATCGAGAGGGCATTGCGAGATGTGACCTTGCATCCGGAGCCCATTCAAACGCCTCATCAGGTGTATGAGAAGGCCATGCGGCTGGCGGTTTGTGCAAACTCATCCGAAGTTTCATCGCTTCAAGTATTGCTTGCGATGCTCGATCATCCGTGCATGTGTCAATCTTTGCTCGTCGCCTTGCACATCGATCTCGATCACCTTCGAGCCCTGGCCTATGCCCAGATTCACGAGGGGCAACAATACGTGCAGGCGCGCAGTTCGAGTTCTGTTTCGATGAGCGCGGTAGCCGTTCAGCATAAATCGATGCCGCCGGCGCCTCCGACGTATATCGAGCCGCAACCTGCGCTCAGTTTTGGCGCCGAGGTGCAACCCGAAATCATCCATACGCATCAGAGCCAAAAACGAGGCAGACCGCTATCGCCCGACGAAATCAAGCGCATGATGAACTCTTCTGGATCGTTGCCCGCCGTCGGTACGCACCAACCGAGCCATCCCAATCTCCGCGCCTGCGCCCCTGCTGTCGCGCCGTTGCAAAACCTTTCTACGCCACCAACAGGCGTGCGACAATGCGCCCCCGTAACGTCGGCAAAAGACGATGTGCGACAATCGTCGACATATCGATCGACTTCGTCGAAAGAAATTCAACAGGCTACGACGATCGATTTGGCTCGGCGTTTAATGCAAAAAAAGACTCAAACGAACGAAGGATCTGCGGCAATCCAGAAAAAAATCGCTCAAAAAAAGCAAAAAAACGAAGATTGTCTGCAGAAACCCGATTCCGCGCCAGAGACAAAACCCGCCGTTCAAAACCCCGTCGATTGCAAACTCGCCGTTCAAAAGCCAACGGCTCAATCGCTCGATGCAGAATCGTCGACACACGACGCAAAGGCAAATGATCGACAAATCGCATCGACAACAGTCGCTCCCCCCGAAAAGGCGCCGCAAACGGTTGTTCGCTCGGCGCAACTGCAAACATGCACGCCAAGAGATGTCTCAAAACCCCGAAAACAATCGACGAAGATCGCCGGCTATTCGCCGCTTTCACTCGATAAGATCCAATTCCCGACCCTAGCTCAATACGGGCGCAATCTCTTGGCCGAGGCGGCGGCTGGGCGCATCGATCCCGTCATCGAACGCGAAGCAGAAATCGATCAACTCATCGATATCCTCAATAAACGCCGCAGCAATAACCCGATACTCGTCGGGGAAGCGGGCGTCGGAAAAACAGCCATTATCGAGGGTCTTGCTCTAAAAATGGCACGGCGCGAAGCCCCCGAGGCGCTCGACGGAAAGACGATTATCGCCCTTGATTACGGGGCCATCTTGAGCGGAACGCAATTGCGCGGTGCCGTACAAGAGCGCATCCGCGCCATCAAATCCGAAATCAAAAAGGCGAACGGGAAAATCATTTTATTCCTCGACGAAATACACAGCTGGATTGCAACCAATAGCAACGACCCCAATGCCGATGCATCACTCGAACTCAAACTCGCACTTTCGCGCGGCGAAATCATGTGCGTCGGCACGGCGACGCCGCAAGAATTGCGACGTGCATTTAGCGCCGATATCGGATTTGAACGCCGATTCGATTTTATCGAAGTCAAAGCGCCATCGCCCGAAACGTCGGTGCGCATCATCGAACACGGCATTATCGATCAATATGCCAAGCACCATCACGTCAACTATACTTCCGAATCGATTCGCGAGGCGGTTCGACTCTCGGAACGATATATCCAGGAGCGATCGTTGCCCGATAAAGCCATATCGATACTCGATCGCGCAGGAAGCCTGTGCGAGCGTTCTGGAGAGACGACGGTTAACCCCGAACACGTCGCGCGAATCATCGCGATGATCGCCGAAATTCCCATCGAACGCCTACTCATGACCGAACGCCAAAAACTCCTCAATATGGAGCAGATTTTAGGTGAAAGGCTCATCGGTCACGAAAAAAACATCGCCAAAATTTCAAACGTCATTCGACGCAATCACGCCGGATTCGGTGCACATCGCCCCATCGGGAGCTTCCTATTCTTAGGGCCAACGGGCGTCGGCAAAACCGAGGCCGCTAAAGTACTCGCCGATTTCCTCTTCGGATCGCCCAAAAACATGGTCCGGTTCGACATGAGCGAATTCATGGAGCAGCACTCCGTCGCCAAACTCATCGGCGCCCCTGCGGGCTATGTCGGCTTCGACGACGGCGGACTCCTGACAGAGGCTTTGAGAAAACGCCCCTATCAAATCGTCCTATTCGACGAAATCGAAAAAGCCCATCCAGATGTTTGGAATATCCTGCTCCAAATCCTCGACGAAGGCAGACTCACCGATGCCAAAGGTCGACACGTCGATTTCTCCAATGCCGTCGTCATCTTGACGAGTAACCTTGGCGCACAAAACCTCGCCAACGCCGTTCAAGGCGCCATTGGCTTCGCCAAAAATGACACCGGCGTCTCGGAACAAGATGCCGAAAGCATCATTTTGCGCACGGCTAAATCGAAATTCTCGCCCGAACTCTGGAATCGAATCGAAGAAAAACTCGTCTTCCAGCCTCTCGATCTCGAACAAATCGAACGCATCGCTCACCTACTCTTGGCAGATTCGTGCAAACGACTTCAAAAAGACAAGGGGATACATTTGTCGTTCGACGAGAGCTCGCTCATTCCATTTCTCGTCCGAAACGGAGGCTTCGATCCGAGCTATGGCGCCCGCCCCATGCGTCAGACGATCCAATCCCAAGTCGAATCTAAAGTCGCCGAATGGATTATTTCTCACGAATACGCCCCTGGCGAGTTATTCGTCGGCGTCCGAAACGACATCATCTATGTCGAAGAAATCGCCCCCCTGGGGCTCGCTTCGGCACAGTAATCAGCACATGCCCCAAAAACGCCTCAAGAAAGATAGTACGAAATTATCGTTGTAAAAGTTGGCTAGCTCTAACGACGATGACTCGCGCCTAGCTCATCGATAATACAAGCCCGCCTGTATGGCGGGCTTCAACATAATGCAAAACAGCCCGCCTAGCAGGCGGGCATTGCCATATCAATGTGTTTTTTCCGTGTTAAAGTTATCGTTGCAAGTTTTAGCAAGTTTGTCAACATTGATCTTTGCGATAAATGATAAGACGAAAATATTACATCACAAATCTTAAC
>SFMP01000186.1 GCA_004554395.1 Myxococcales bacterium
CCCTATTTCGCCCTCTGGGCTCAATACGGGCTTTTAGTCGCCCTATTTCGCCCTCTGGGCTCAATACGGGCTTTTAGTCGCCCTATTTCGCCCTCTGGGCTCAATACGGGCTTTTAGTCGCCCTATTTCGCCCTCTGGGCTCAATACGGGCTCTGGCGCGGCTATGTGCTCACATGCGTTGCGCGCATACGCCGCGCTTTTTGCGCTCGGCTGCGCCGAGCGATACACACGCCATTCCTCGCTTTTTGCGCTCGGCTGCGCCGAGCCATTGAACTCATTCAGCCCCAAACGACAAGCAATCTTTGGCGATATCCATAGCCGCCTCGGGATGCGCATTTTCTCGAGCGCATCGTTCCATCTTCTCGATCTTATCGCGATTCGCCACCAAATCTTCGACGATAGGTGCAATCGCCGTTTCGACATCGGCATCGAGAACTTTGACCGCCGCACCGCGTTCGACCATGACGTCGGCATTTTTTTCTTGGTGATTGTGCGCTGCATGGGGGAAGGGCACGAGAATAGACGCCTTGGCGGCTGCCATGATTTCTGCCAAACTCGTCGCCCCCGCTCGACAAATGAGCAAATCGGCCCATTGATATGCCGACCACATATCGTCGATGAATTCGGTAATATGCGCCGTCACCTTGGCATCTTCATACGCCTTTGTCGTCTCATCGCACTTGTTTTTCCCCGCCTGATGATAGACCGAAATACGGCTCTGCAAGTCTTCGGGGAGTGTAGCAAGCGCCTTGGGAACGCCCGTATTGAGCTTCATCGCCCCCTGCGAACCGCCAAAGACCAAGATGCGCAAATCCCCTTCGCCAATCGTCGATCCCGTGCACGACGTCTGCCACTCAATCGGATGCGGTTCGCGCTTCGAAGCCGAACGGACGGGGTTACCCATGCAGACGATCTTTTTCTTCGGTAGATTGATCGTATTCTCGAACGAAGTATATATCTTATCGACAAATCTAGATAAAATTCTATTCGTCAGTCCGGGAATCGCATTTTGTTCCATGATAGCCGTCGGAATCCCCTTTATGCTGGCCACGGCGACGAGAGGCCCCGAAACGTATCCGCCCGAACCGATGACGAGATCAGGCGCTTCGTCGCGCAATATCTTCGATGCACGTCGCGCACACCCCGGCAACGCAAAGATATTTCGCATCTTTCGCCCAAACGATGCCCCCTTGATGAAGTCGATATCGAGCAAGACAAACCGATAACCGGCTTTTTGAACCCAAGTCGATTCATTTCCATGAGCCGCTCCGACAAATGCAATGTCGACATTGGGATCGGCGCATTTCATCGCATCGGCAACGGCAATTGCCGGGAAGACGTGACCACCTGTGCCGCCAGCGGCAAATAATACTTTGTGAACTTTTCCCATTTGAAAATCCTTTTCTCTATAGCTAAACGCCTTTCGACGTCGATAAATCGACTTTTACACGATCGGCAACGCTCGCCAATCGCGCGTTCCATACACCATGCCGCCAAAAACGTCGATGGATTATCCTTTGACAATATATGCCATTCGGGGTAAAAAGACAGCTATGGGGTTCGCTCTTGGCGGCAAGTCTTGGGCGGATGGTTTATGACTCATACAATCAGGTGGTAGACATGGCCGAAATGAATCGAGAAGAACTTCTTAAGGAAATCGAGAGCGTTAAACAAGAACACGCGACGTTAGATGCGCGCGTGGAGGCTTTTAATCAGCAAGTATGGATGTCGCCTGAGGATCAGGTTGCCCAGAAAGAATGCAAAAAACTGAAACTCAAAGCAAAAGAGCGTCTTACAGCCCTTCAAGAAGAACTCGCGGCGTTGGATAAAGCCTAGTCGTTTGAGCGTCATTTGAGCTTTGGAGCTGGCCGCCATGTGGCGTGCCAGCTTTTTTTGTGCCCGATCCAAGCCCGTGTGGGCTTGGGCGACCAAGGGCAAAGGCTAGCTCTCGGCGATATCTCTCTGCAAGACGACGCCAGTCGGGCGATATCCATTGAAGAAACTTTCTGCATTTAGCTTGCTTTTGCCTTGAATTTGCAGAACTTCTATTGCAAGCACACCTGTTTTACATGCGACGAGAAGCGACTTCGTCGAGGGATCGAGCCCGAGGATCGTGCCCGGGGCAGCATCGGCAGGCGGTTGCATATCGACGGCATGCGTCATGTGAATGGCAATGCGTTTGCCGTTAAATAGGGCATAGGCCGTTGGCCACTGCGACATGCCACGGCACAAACAATCGAGCGATTTGGCATCGGTATCGAAATCGATGGCGCCCATTTCTTTCGACAACATCGGAGCCGTCGTCGACTCACCGACTTGTGGCGTCGCCACCAATTGGCCACTGGCAATATCGCGAATATTGTCGATGAGGATTTGAGCCGAAATCTGCGACAACGTCTCAAAGAGCGTTTCGGGCGTTTCGCGGTCTGAAATCGGCGTTTTGCGCACGGCATAGACAGGCCCCGTATCCATGCCCGCATCCATTTTCATAAGGCAAACGCCCGTCTCGGTCGCACCGCGCATAATCGCCCATTGAACGGGAGCTGCACCTCGCAATTCGGGCAAGATCGACGCATGAAGGTTGAGCGGTGCAATCGATGGAATGTCGAGAAACGATTGTCGCAAAATCTTGCCATAAGCTATCGTGACGAAAAAGTGCGGTGCATACGAGGTAAGCGCTTCGAACATTTCGGGCGTCTTGAGCTTTGGCGGCTGATAGACGTCGATATTGTGCGCTTTTGCACAAATCTTGACAGGGGGTTCGACGATTTGACGCCCGCGCCCTGCGGGCTTATCGGGTTGCGTCACGACGGCACAAACTTCGATATCGGGGGCGGCAATGAGTGCCTCGAGCGTCGGAACTGAGTATTGCGGAGACCCCATAAAGACGACTTTTATCATTCAAATACTCCTATAAAGACGATGTTCCCCACGCCACGCGCCGTGGCATACCGCCCCTCTACATGGCGATCATGGGGCTAGCTAAACTATTTCGGTACCATACCGATGAAACTCTTGAGATCATTATCGTTAAATCGGAAACCTATGCCGACGAATCCATCGATGACATCGGTATTGATCGGATCGTCGACGCCCGCCGAAATATAAAACGTCTTTGCCCATTTCCAAGGCAAAAACAGCGATGTATAGATGAGCGTCGTCGCGCGGAAGCGCGGGTATTCGTTATCGTTGAAAGCAAAGATCTCGGCCGAAATGCGCCAATCGTCGTCGAAGAGCAATATGTCGCCCCCCAGGCCGCCTGTGTTTTCAAAAATCCCGAAACGCCCGACAAACCAACGCCATCGACGGGCATATTGCGCACTAAACTTAATGCTATCGTCGTTCGTCGTTATCGTTTCATACGTCGTGCCCGTCGCCGTCGATTCGGTGAGTATGCTCTTCGTCTTCGTCGTGCCATGAGGATCCATCACGAGCCCCAAATAATAGTATTTATCGGGATTCGGTTCGAGCTTGACTCCGAAATCGACGCGGAACGCGTTGGCTCGCACGAAATAATCGCCGCGTAGCGATACATCGACGTCGAGCCCAGAAAATGGCGATATCAAAGAATTCGCGTCGCGAATCGTCTTCGTTCCTTCTTTGACCAGGTCGCGCGACTCAGACAATAGGGAATGCGTTTCATTGGCAATATCGTCGTCTTTGAGGAGTTTCCCGACAGTGCCTTGACCTTGTTCGACGTTTTTGACGATCGTCTGGACGTTTGCGACGGTTTCGTCGAGTTTTTCGATCGTCGCTCGCAAATCTTCGACGCTTTGTTGCGTCGTATCGAGCGTATTTCCAACGCCGTTATTGACGCGATTGAGCGTATTTTGGGCAGTTTGAACGAGTTCGGTGACTTCGCGCAACAATTCGGGGAGCTGCGTTTGGCTCGTCTCCGACATCGCCGCAAAGTTTTGCGACATCTTTTCGAGATGATCGACGATGGCTGATATTTGCTCAGAATTGTCGTTTGCCATCGTTTTGACCGTCGCAATCGTATCGTTTAAGTCGCGAATCGCCGAAACGAGCTGATTTTTGCCTTCTTCGCCGCCAAAAATATCGGCTAGGTTATGCGTGACTTGGGCGACGTCTTTGAGGATAGTGTCGGCACTCCCCATCACGCCTTCGATGCCTTTTCCCTGCAAAACAGTCGGAACGAAGTCGCCGTTTTCGAGCCTTTTTCCATCGATTCCCGGCGTGATTTCGAGGTGATAATCGCCGAGAATACCCGATAATTTTTTGGCAACGGTTGCACCATTGACAAGGTCGTTTTCGTTGCCAGTGCCGCTCCAGAGCTCGATATCGTTGCGAATCTTAAACGTGACCAAGGCGCGCGAACCTTCGAGTCGAATCGAACTCACTTCGCCAACTTGGATGCCGGCGACTTTTATCTGCGACTTCGGCGCAAGCCCCGTCGCATCGTTAAAATAGGCTTTCAACTCGTAGGTGCCGTTATCTTGCCCCCAGTTGGCACTAAAGCGAATGATCATGACGACAGCCATGACGAGCCCAACGAGGATGACGAAACCCACTTTGAATGGCGTGCTAAATTTCTGCATAAACGCCCTATCTACCACAAAATCATCGTCAAAAAGTAATCCAAGATGAGGATAGTCACCGATGCGTAGACGACGGAATCGGTCGTCGCCTCGCCGACGCCGCGCGCTCCGCCCGCGGCATAATACCCCTTATAGCATCCGATAAAACTCAAAATGAGCCCAAAAATGGCGGATTTTATCAATCCCCCGACGACGTCGAAAGGATTGAGCAAGCTATCGATCATGGCGTCGAATGAACCAAAATCGACGTTAGAAAAGCCTATGCCGACGACGTATGCGGCGACGATACCGACGAAATCGAAGACGGCACACAAAACGGGCATCATCAAAAATGTGCCCCATACGCGCGGCACGATGAGGTATTGAATCGGATCGACCGCCATCGTCTTCATCGCATCGATTTGCTCGGTGACGCGCATCGTACCGATGACCGTGGCCATCCCCGACGAGGCTCGCCCGGCAACCATAATCGCGGCCAAAACAGGCCCTAATTCGCGGCAGAGGGCCAAAGCGACTGTCGAACCCGTGAGCGTTTCGGCACCAAATAGACCAAAGGCATAGGCACATTGATAAGCTAAAATGGCGCCCGAAAAGAACCCCGTCAGCATGATGATGAAGAGCGACCCGAAGCCGACGAATTCCATCGCAATGAGCAACTGCTTCAATCGCCATGGCGGGCGAAATGTCGCCACAAACGTCTGCCCCAAGAGCGTCGCAAAGCTCCCAAATCCCTCGATCTTCGCAATAAATGTCGAACCGATTTTTTCGATTATATTTACGCCACCCAAAATGCCCTCGACATGCCAAAAGACGAGAAACGAAACGCCAATTCAACAATGCACGAGCCCAACTTATTCATGCATAGAGCTCTTCTTCGCCGCCATTGCCTCGTGCGTTCGCGCTACATATCATTGAGATCGCAAATTTATGTACAAAAATGAACGACATAGCGATGAGATTATTATCGCAAGTGGAGTAATAGAGCGCATGAGCGCAAAAAATAGGTGAGTCTATCGATAGTTTATGTTAGCTTGGGCTTGAGGATGCATAAAGACTATGGCAAAGACGCGTTGAATTATGCGTCTGAATCGAAATAGCACTGCGTCAGAGAGGAAGCATCGATATGAAGCATGAGGCAAAATTTTCTGTCATCGTTCCGTGCGAACAGTTTTCTTCGGAACAAATGGAAATGTTCGAGGCGATGGCGCAACGCTATGGATTGCCCATTGACCTTCCCCTCCGTAGCGATGGCCATGGCAATTTTGTTGCCGCCCGTGGATTGAATTTGCGCGATGCGCAAGGGCTACGGCGACAAATCTCGAGTTTGGGATATCCCGCCGACGTCGTCAACGACGCAAGTGAAGCGACGCGCGTGAGCAGTTCAACCCCCGATACGCTCGTCGTCGATGCCATCGACGTCGACTTCGACACCCAAGACCCCGTGAGCGAAATCACCGCCGATGCTTGGTCGAGCCTAGAAATGCCAAGCCTAGACTTAGGGCTTTTCGACGGCAGCGAAACCGATCTCGACGCATCGAACTCTAACAATCCCAAAGACGAAAACACGCTATCGCTCAGTGCCATGGATTTGTTCAAAGCCGCCGAGGCAAATAAAGAAAAAAACAATGCGACCTGCCAAATCGATGCCTCGGATTTCAAACGCCTCCTCGAACAACACCAAAAAGCCGATCCTTCGGGCGTACCCATTCTCGATATGTCGAGCCTCGACGCGCCAAAAAGCGAATCTCGGAGCATATCGAGCGTGATGCCGAGTGTTCCAAAGCCTGCGACCGCCGGTTCCCGTCCGCAAGTCAAATCGTCGCCAAGCGGTGTGAATTTGGCTGGCTTGAGCCTAAAATCGTCGATCGAATTTCCTACGGGCGACGCGCCATCGCTCGATATCGATGAATCGTCGCTTTGTGCCTTGTCGCAACAAGTCACAGAATCGGCACGAGATAAAGATGCCGAGCCGACAAACGACAAAACGACGACGCCTAAAGAATCTGTCGCTCCAGCCGCTCAAGCGAATACAGTTCCTCCCCAAGAGCAGCCATCCGGCGCAGAAGAAAGCCGCGTCAAAGTCGTACAAAACGACATGTCTTCGGCCTTGCCGCCCTCCAATATCGCGCGGCAAGAAGCACAACAGCCCATATCGTTCGAAAAAAAGCGCCGTCATCCCGTCGTCGCCTGCATTCTCGTCGTTATCTTGTTGCTCATCGCGCTCGTCATCATCGACATCGGCGTGACGCCGATTTCATTCCTCGATACGCTGTCGTCGCCGCTATTTTAACGTAGCTACCGATATCGATGCAATTGTTGTAGAGTAGAGTAGGGGCTAATATGGAGTGTCCTAGGCAACATGGTTCGATGGAAAGCATTCATTTGAGTGCCGATCTCATGGACCCACAAGAGGCGTTTTTTTGTTCCGATTGTCATGGAATATGGATGCGAGCCCGTGAATGTCGATCGGTGTTGGGCATCGATAGTACGCGGCTGCAGATACAGTCGGAATCCGACTACGTACCGCTCGTTTGCCCTCATTGCCAGACGACGTTTCGACTTTCGTTTTTCGACATCGACGCTGATCAACGCATCAGCATCAGGGTTTGCCCGCGTTGCCAGTCGTGCTTTTTCGATGGCGGTGGCTTTGCCCAAGTCTTCTATCAGCAAGTCAAAATCGAACGCGTGACGACGAACTTGCTCAGCAATACGCCACTCGATGCATTGGGATGGCGTTGCGTCGATTGTCAATCGCCCATCGATAGCCTCGAGGGCGCATTCGATGGGCGCGTCGGGTGTTGCTGTTCGCGCTGTCGCTATACGCCCCCCGTCTTGTCAGAGGGCAAAATCCAAAACGTCCAACTCGTCACGTTCCACAACATGGAGATCAAGATCGATCACTGGATGTCGACGACGCGCAGCCGCATCGCCGTGACTCCCGTCGAGCCCTGTTTACTCGACGTCTCGATTTATCCGCTCCGTCCGGTTCAAAGATTCTTCCGATTTGGTCATCGCACGACACAATTTGGAGGCGCCCTGCGCCGCCACCTCGATGCAACGCAATCGATAGCGACGAAGACGCCATTCCACGTATTTCTCAATCAACGTGGCGTCGCCGAATGCCTCTACGACCTCGTTTCGATGGGCAATATCACGATTACATTCAAGCCCCATTGCATGATCTTCGAAATGGATGCCTTCCGCCTCGGCACCGAAGTTCGCCAACGATTCGAATCGATTATCCGCCGCATGCTCATCGCCTACGAACGATTCGTCGCACTGTCGCACCGCTATCGAATGCCCGAGCAAGAAGAAGCTCAAGAGCCGCTTCACGAAGACGATTAGCCCCCCGATCCCCCTGGTGACGCCACCAAACGAATCCCGTAGGGATTCCCGATGCATAAGCCCTGAAAAAGAGTGAACGACGTCGATACACGAGAGCAAGATTTTACTTGATATTTTTTGTTCTTGCGCCTATTGCGCCCGAGCCACGAAAAGTGGTGGTTGTATGTAGGCATAATCCGACATGCGATCGCAGTCTTTCATTCAGGGTTCATCACAATGGAGTTCAATTCACATTTCTTTATCGAGGCATTTGGTTATATTGCCTCATTGACGATCGTCTTCTCGCTTACGCGCACGAGCGTCAAGAAACTATGGATAATCAACGGATTTGGTGCATTTGCCTTTATCATCTATGCATTAGTCACGAAGAGTTACCCAACGGCGCTCATGAACTTAGGCGCCCTCGTCATCGATATCGTCCAGCTGTATCGCCTCAGCCACATCCACGAGAGCTTCGAAACCGTCGAAGCCACGCCCGGATCGGGGTATTACAATTGGTTTATCAAACGCCACGCCGACGATCTCAAAGCATACGACAACGAAGAGCGCTATAAAACAGCAGAACACACGATCTTCTTCGTCCGCAACAACGAAGTCGCCGGTATATTGGCCTATAACGTCAAAGGCAAATGCGCCGATATCGTCCTCGATTACGTGACCGACAAATTCCGCGACTGCAAGATCGGTCGCTATTTCTTCGGCAATACGAATCCATACTTTACGAAGCAGGGTATCACCGAGCTCGTCACGCATACCAATAACCCCAAACACCAAACGTATTTGGAGAGTTTGCAGTTCAAATCGAACGACAAAGGCGACTGGACAAAAGAAATCCACGAACCTCAGGTTGCCATGATTTAATGTAAATTAGCAATTAGCAGTTAGCAATTAGCAATTGGGAATGATTGGCTAGTGGTCAGAGGCTCATTGCTCATTGCTCATTCATTGGTCAGTGGTTATGATGTAAATTAGCAGTTAGCAGTTAGCAGTTAGCAATTAGCAATTGGGAATGATTGGCTAGTGGTCAGAGGCTCGTTGCTCGTTGCTCATTGCTCATTCA
>SFMP01000020.1 GCA_004554395.1 Myxococcales bacterium
CCACCAGATGATCAGTCAAAAGCAAAACGACGACGATTCCGACACGGGGACCGCTTCGGTCTCAAAAGCCATTTTTTCGACTCATTACGAATTTTAATCAAAACGAGAGGAAGCCATGAAAAAGAATCAAGATCAAAAAATCAACGAAACGAAATGTGAACAGCCAGCCGAAACGATCGTCGAGAAGAAGTCCGAAAAGAAATCTCGCTCTACGGGATTCAACAAGACCATCATCATCGGACGGCTTGGACAAGACCCCGAGCTCAAATCGAGCCCAGATAAAGTCGATTTTGCCAATTTTTCGATGTGCAACACGAGCATCGTCAATGGGAATGAATCGATTCAATGGCATCGGATTCGTGCATTTGGTCGTCAAGCTCAGTTATGTCACAAGTATTTACGCAAAGGGGATTTGTGCTGCGTCGAGGGGCGAATCGATATTCAAACCTACGAAAAAGACGGAGTGTCGGTCAAAACTCACGCCATCATCGCCGATCGCGTCGTCTTCTTGAGCTCAAAACGCCGCGAACAAACGCCGAAATCGGACGAGAATGGAGGAAACGCCGAATTGAACAACGCCCACGACTCGGCATAGCTAGATCCAGACGCCATTGGCCGTTCAATGGCTGATTGCGTCGTCCAATGATGGATTGCTCTGCGACACTTCGTGCAAATCGACGTTTATTCGACCAAACCGATGAACAGAGCACAAAGCGAGCAAGGAGGCTCGCTTTCTTCGCAGGCAATGCGTTTCAAAGAGGAGGAAATATGCACGATAAAGATATGCGCGAAAAGCACTTCTTTAATTACAACGACGTTTTTGCGACGTTTTGGAATGCACTCATTTTCAAAAGCTCAACGCCGGCAATCGATCCCGATTATCTCGAAGATGCACCGACTGAATACGTCGACATTCCAAAACGAACGCCTTTTAATCGAATGCGCGATATTATGAAGTATTATCGCAATGACGCAGGCTTAAACCTCGCTTTGGTGGGGATCGAAAACCAAACGGTCGAAGATCCGACGATGCTCGGGCGTGTAATATGCTACGATGGCCTTGCATATCAACGTCTCTTGGCGCAGACAAAGAATCGAGGAAAAATTGCACCCGTGTTTACAGCAGTCGTCTATTTTGGATATACTAAGCGATGGAGCGGACCGAGGCGATTGCGCGATATCGTCGATGTTCCTACGGCATGGAAGAAGTTTTTTAACGATTATTCCGTCCCCATTATCGAATTAGCATGGCTCAAACCGAGAGAAATCGAATACCTTTCGGGCGATATGAAGTCGCTAGCGATATGCTTGAGAAAATTTCGATTAGGTGAATTAGATGACTGGCCCGATGATGAATTCACGCATATCGTCGAAGTCATCGATTTGCTCAAAGAAATCACGGGGAACTCATGGTTTGACGATACGAAATGCGAATTTGCCACTAGCGGAAGGAGCGTGAAGATGTGCGAAATGTTCGATAAATACAATGCCAACCTCATTTCAAAAGGAAAGAAAGAAGGAAAGATAGAGGGCATCTCCATCGGAAAGAAAGAGGGCATCTCCATCGGGGAGAATCTGGAAAAAGAGAGCATTGCGAAAAAGCTGATGGCTATGGGCATGTCGATGGACGACATAGCTAAAGCGACGGGATTGTCGCTCGATAAACTTCGCCAGCTACACGATGCGGAAGGAGCGTAAAGATGTGCGAAATGTTCGATAAATACAAAAAAAGCCGTTACACGTAAGTGTAACGGCTTGAAATACGCTATCGAACCAATTTATTCGGCAACGACGACGACTTTCACCGTGGCGATGACGTCGTGAACGAGTTTAACGGCAACTTCGTGCTCGCCCAATTCGCGAATCGGTTGCATATCGATTTTGCGTTTATCGACGACGATATCCATCGCAGCCAAGGCATCGGCAACGTCGCGGTTCGTGACCGAACCATGGATACGCGTGTCGTCTTTGACGCCAGCGCGAACCAATTTGACAACTGTGCCATCGACTTTGACCTTGAGATCTTCGGCCTCTTTGTGCAATTTGGCTTTTTTGTGCTCGATCATCGCTTTTTGATGAGCAAATGCTTTAGCACGCTCTTCGGTGGCGAGTTCGGCAAGACCTTGAGGAATCAAATAATTGCGACCATAACCGTCAGAAACCTTGACGATATCACCCATGTTGCCAACGTGAGCAACGTCTTCTTTTAGAATTACGCGCATTGCTGAATCTCCTATTATTCGTCGTCAACGAGTTCGTCGAGGTCTTCGTCGTCAATTTCAACGCCCGAGTAATCGGCCGTATCTTTCGGCGCACAACTACCTTCATTCACAGCTTCAGCTTTGCGCTTCTCGACATCGACATCGTCGCCGAGTTTCACCGTCATGTACTTGATGACAGGCTCGAGAATGCGCAAATTGCGTTCGATTTCCGCCACCATGTCGTTGAAACCGAGATAACGGAAGTAATAATAAATTCCGTATGCGCTCTTCTGGATTTTATAGGCGAGTTTGCGTTTGCCCCATTCTTCTTGCATGAGGAGGTGACCATCGAGCTTTTCGATGATTCCCGTCAAACGGTTGAGGACTTTCGCTCGTTCATCGTCGAGAACGTCGGAGCGAAGAATGAATACTGTCTCGTATTCACGGACTGTTTTGGGATGTTGTACGAGTAAGGCCATTATGCTCTCCCTATGGTACTGATTCGGCTGCCCGGGTGGCCCAATTTCACCTGAAATTGCCCGAGGAGCAAGGAGCGATGCGCCTTATACGCATACTCTCTAGACGACGCAAGTTCTTTTTACACTTTTACATATTATTGCATAACAATATCGTTATTTGCAAATGTAGCAAATTAGTCAAATTGTATCATCTCAAAAATGCGCATTCTTTCGACAAAAAAACCCGCCAAGCTATGGCGGGATGGTGGTCGACTAGAATGCGTTATTCGTTAGCCAGAAGCGCTTCGATTTTTGCCTCCGAAATCGATCCAATGCGCTTGATAATGGGTTCGCCATCGGCAAAATCGATAACGGTCGATGGCAAGCTCTGCGGGATATCTCCTGCAGTGACAAAAATGCTCACGTGCGAAATGAAATTCTTCTGGATCATCGCTGGCGACGAAGCCCCATTTTTTCGCTCGCGATTTGCACTCGAGACGAGCAGAGGACGATCGAACTCTCTCAAGAGGCGCAAAAGCCATGGTTCAGATGGCACGCGAACGCCGATCTTGCCACCCGATTTCGTGAGATGTTTGAGGATCGGCGTCGGGATGGTTTCCTCGTTCGGCGAAAATCGAATCGTCAATTCGCCGGGCCACAATGCCTTGGCGAGTACTTTTGCCTTCGAAGGAATATGAGTCGCCACGGTTTTGAGAGCGTCGTAGTTCGGGATAAAGACGAGGGATGGGGCTTTCGCCGTGCGATGTTTCGAAAACAAAAGGGCATTTACGGCTTTGGGATTGGTCAAGTCTGCCAAAATTCGATAGCTCGAACGACACGGAAGGCATACGATTCCCCCCGATTCCAAGCAACTTCGCACGTTGACAAACTCTGTTCCTCGCATCAATTCTTGTAGTTCGATTGTTCGCATGTTGTCTCCTTATTGCATGAGTAGAACGCCAACCGAGACGCTAATGACTATAAATCAAATTCGTGCTTTGCTAAAACGATATTTGGCATCGCGCGAAGCAAATAAAAAAAAGCCGCTCGATCTATATCGGAAACGAGCGGCTTTCGCATTTAATGCAAACTAATGCACCACTAACCGATTAATCTTCGGCTTGATAGGGCAAAAGGGCGATGTGACGGGCACGTTTAATCGCGCGAGCGAGTTTGCGTTGGAAACGTGCAGAAACGCCCGTGATGCGCGAAGGCAAAATTTTGCCACGCGGGGAGAGGAAGCGCTTGAGCAATTGAACGTCTTTGTAATCGATCGTGAGCGCAGCATCCGACTTGAAGGGGCATGCTTTGCGCTTGGCGCGACGGAAACCGCCACGAACTGATGTCTTCTGCTCTGCTACATTTGTCGTCGTATTCGTATCCATTGATTCCCCCTAGCGGATTAAATTTTCGTTGAAACTTCGCAATTGCATTTTGGGCAAACCCAAAACATTCCGCTTGGTTTGGAATGTCTTACCATCTTGATGATGCCCATCTCGGATTCCGTACCTTTTGCCATGCAGGCAGGGCATTTCTTCTTGTAGACGACTTTCTTCGTCGTCGAAATCTTTGCAGGTCGCTTTGCAGCCATTTTCGCATTCCTTAAAATCCGGCAGTCAGCCCCATATTGCGGACATTCAGACACCCATCTGAACTGTTGAGAAACCGCCCGGTAACAGTCTCCCAAATTGAGGCGGCGCCCTTATAACGAAACGACAAAACGGCGTCAATCGATTATTCGATCTCCGGTGCTTTATTCCTTTATCTCTACGATCGCGACTCCGCTCTTCGTCAATCATGCCCAGTTCCCATGAGAATCCACTTCTTCGAGTCTTGCGTACTGGATCTCCATGGATTCGCCGATAATCTGGGCGATTTCTGGTGCGCTATATTTCTCGCGTTTGCGCCGCAAGCATTTGTGCACATAACCCGAGCATGGCTCGTGCGCGGCGCGCGCTGTGTTCGGCATGGCCGATTTCTGGGTCAAATCCAAAATAATCTTCGCAAAGCGCATCGCGAGCAAAGCGCATCGCGAGCTCGAGCGCAATATATGCTGGCGAAAACGCGAGCATTGAGCGCTCTTCGCGATCGAGACAATGCGACGATTCTTCGTATTCTCCAAGTGCCTCGCGAGCAAATTCCGAATTATATTCTGGTTCCTCGTCTTCTTTTCGAGGATTACACCACGATCGAATCGCATCCCCCACGTCGTAACAGACGAGTGACCGAGCCATCGTGTCGAGATCGATGACGCCCGTTATCGAACAATATTCTATTTCTTTTACTTCTGAAAACAGGAAATTCGATATTTTTGGGTCGCCGTGGATAATTCTTCGAGTTCGACCGTTGCAAATGTCGTCGATGGGGATCGATTTTTCGCATCTCTCCATCGCATCTCGCAAAGCCTCGATTTCTGTGCCATATCGATGTTCGCGCTTCGTCGCCAAAGCATCGGCTAGAGCGCGTTTGTGTCGATAAAAATCGTGCACCGCTGGGCGCGTATGAACGAATCGATGCGAAACGCCATCGAGTGCCGTGTGAAATGCCGCTAACATCTGCGCTAGTGCGCGTATTTTGGCGATATCGTCGACGCGGGCATGCGCGACGCCTGTGAGTTTCGTCATGATGCGATAATTCCCCGCGGCAAGGCCGTAGTCTTTGCCCTCGATCGCATATTGCCCCGTTTTGCTACGACATAGCTGTGGCACGGGAATGCCTTTGCTCTGCAGCAGTGGCACGAGAGCGGCGATATCGTCGTTGACGCCTGCCCCAAATATCGGATTGACGCGTTGGACGATCCAAATGCCATCGCCGTCGTATGTATCGTTGATGAGACCGCCCGAACACTTTTCGAAACGACGACATGCCGGAAGTCCAAAGCCTTCGACGACGAGGCGATTGAGCCCCACAAATAGCGGATCTTCCGACTCGCTTGGCATCAGGGCTCCGACGAGATCGGTAATCATTGGCATCGTTTGTTCTCCTATTTTCAGTGCATGGCTATAACCATATAATATAGTAAGTTCATAATATGGTATCTTCATGGTATCTTCAGAATCCGTATCGGCACCATCGGCGGCGCATTTCTTGCCGACAGCGATCTAGAACGAAGGAATGACCACGATCTTCGTTTAGCACAATCATCGATAAAACGGATGAAATTCGCTCTATCGCACGTTTAATCGAAGTCTATGTTACTTCTAAATCGGTGCACAGACAAAAATCGCCTTTGGAGCTATGCGCAAAATGCGCTAGAACCTCTGCAAAAGTGGCACGGCTAGCGTCGTACCGATTTTGCGCGACGAAGTTCGTTTTTTACTTGTTCCGAGCGAGTCGCTGACTTCATTATACAAGGAGGCCACAAATGGAAAAGATCATCATTTCGACGGAAAACGCCCCTAAAGCGATCGGGCCTTATTCGCAAGCTGTTCGCATTGGGAATCTCGTCTTCTTATCGGGGCAACTTGGCATGGATCCCAAAACGGGCGAGATCCAAGGCGATGTCGCCATTCAAACGCGTCAGGCTCTCGACAACATTGGCGCCGTGCTCAGTGCCATGGGACTGACCTTCGATCACGTCGTCAAAACGACGGTCTTCGTCAAAGATCTCGACGATTTCGCCACGGTCAACGAAATCTATGGCAGCGTTTTCTCTCACGATGCCCCGGCTCGCTCGTGTGTCGAAGTGAGTCGACTCCCCAAACGCGGACTCGTCGAAATCGAATGCATTGCCGCCTACCCCGCACAATAGTCTGTTGCCAGCTATTGCCGGTCGTCTTTCTGTTTGCTCCCGCACGCCGCATTTGTCTCTGCCGGTCATGGTAGCAGACCGTTCCCCGTGCGGGAGCGACGAAACCGCTCCGATTTGTTCATTGCCAACTGAAGAGAGTCATGGATAACGAAAAAAAACTCATTCGAATCAAGCGCTATTCCAATCGAAAACTCTACGATACATCGCAAAGCCGCTATATTACGCTCACAGAATTGGGCGAAATCGTCCGCGGCGGCGCCAATGTCATCGTCATCGATAACGATACGAAAGCCGATCTGACCGATATGACGCTCACGCAAGTCCTCATCGCTCAGCAGAAGCAAAAGCAAAACGGCATCAAAAACCTCGTTCAAACGCAAGCCGAAATGTTGCTACAAAGGCTTACTGTCCCCGTGCAACAAATTCGCGACGAAGCTGTCAGGCAAGTCGAAAAACAACTCGAAAAGATTAAACGCATCGGCGAACCTCACGTCGAAGATCCTGCAAATCATAAAGATAATACAAAAGAAAATTCAAATGGCGACTGTGCCAATGCCGAAGACGACGATGAATGCCCCGCAACGCCCGCAAAGCCGTCGCTCGATCTCAAGCTCGAAGCACTCAAAGCGAGTTCGGATGAAAAACTCATATCATTGATGTTGGTTCAACGACTCGAAGAACTCGAACGCGAAGTCGCCGATTTGCGACATAGACTCGAATTGCTCGAGCGAAAAGACGACGAAATGTATTAACTCATGCGCCATGTAAATGTACTCAATCGCCTTGTGTTATGGTATACGATCGGCATATTCGAGGCGAATGCGTGCACAATAGGTCTGTGCAGATAAACCTAAAGGATGGCTAAATGGCTGAAATTATTGAAGTTTTTGCAAGAGAAATCCTCGACGCTCGTGGCGTGCCGACGATCGAAGTCGAAGTCGGGCTTGCCGATGGCGTCAGCGCGTGCGCGAGTGTGCCGACGGGCGCATCGGTCGGCATTCACGAAGCTGCCGAATCGCGCGACAAGGATTTGCACCGTTATGGCGGAAAAGGCGTACAAAAAGCCGTCTCTGCCATCGAAGAAATCATTGCGCCAGAAATCACTGGCATCTATGCCAAAGATCAAGACCTCGTCGACAAAGTCATGTGCCATATCGACGACACCGAGAACAAGGCGATGATCGGGGCAAATGCCATCCTAGCCGTATCGTTGGCCACGGCAAAAGCCGCCGCCAAGAGCATGCAACAGCCGCTCTTCCGATACTTGGGCGGCATCCAAGCCAATAGCCTCCCAGTTCCGCTTTGCGCCATTATCGCAGGCGGTTCTCACGTCGATAACGACCTCGATTTCGAAGAATTTTCGATCGCTCCAGTCGGGTTGCCATCGTTCCGGGAAGGCATCCGAGCCGTCGCAGAAATCACACATGCCATGCGAGCCATTTTGCACGAAAAAGGGCTCTCGACGGCTATCGCCGACGAAGGCGCATTCGCGCCCGCCATTTCGCACTCTACCGAAGCCCTCGATCTCATCATGTATGCGATCGCAAAGGCCGGCTATGTGCCCGGGCAAGATATCTATATCGGCGTCGATTGCGCGGCAAGCGAGGTCTTTTGCCCAAACGATAAGATTTATGAATTGCGTGGCGAGGGCGCGAATCTCTCGACGCAAGCGCTCAAGGAGTATTATCTCAAGACGTTGCGCAATTACCCGATTATCGCCGTCGAAGACCCATTCGAACAAAACGATTGGGCCGCATGGCAAGAGTTCATGAAGCTCGATTTGTCGTTCCACATCTTGGGCGACGACATATTTAGCACCACACCCGCTCGCATTCGCAAAGGCATCGCCCTCCACGCCGCCGATGGCACGACGATTAAGCCAAATCAAATCGGTACGCTCACCGAAACACTCGACGCCGTGCGCACCGCGCAACGCGGCGGCATGATGGCCGTCGTCAGCCACCGCACCGGCGAAACCGAAGATACGTTCATCGCCGACCTCGCCGTCGCCACGAATTGCCACCTCTTCAAAGCCGGCGGGCTCGCGCGCGCCGAACGCGTCGTCAAATACAATCGACTCATGCGAATCGAAGAAGTCCTCGGTGAAGACGCCGCATATATCGGAAAATTCGCTCTTAAATCGCATTCATAGAATATTGTTCGAAGATTCGACACTATAGACGAATTATGCGCAGGCGTATGGCGCAATGCGACATAGCCTGCGACGGCGCCGTATGCCAACGGCATAGGCGACGATATGAGCCCGTATTGAGCCCAAGGGGCGAAATAGGGCGCAACACAAAAGAAACGAAAAAACGACGACAATGCAGACTCCGAAATTTACGCCCTGGCCATGCTCGCAGCTGGCGCAATACCCACTCGCCGACGACTGGAACGATTATTTCCCTGCCGAACGCCTCTCGCACGCGCGCTATGTCTGCACGAAAGAGGCCGTGCACTCGCTTTTTTTGACGCCCCCCTTGGCCGAAACGTATGCCGAGTTGCGCAACTTTGCGTGGCAGCAAGGCAGCTTGACGAATGCCAACGCCATCGACAAGGAGTTTTTCTTCAACATTCTGACGCACGATTACGCGTTTTTTAAGGGCCACCAAGGGCGCGAACTGGCGTCGGCGTTCAACCTCGACGCGAAAAAATACCCGGGCTTGGGGCACATGCGAGCGTCACATTTCGATTTGTATCAAGTTCAGCGGTCGAATTTGGGCTTTGCCGAGCTCAAAAGCGTCTTGCACGATGGCTTGTTACACGCCTTTTTTTCGGTCTCGCAGTACCCACGCGATGGCGAATACGTGTTTGCGCGCGTTTTGCCCGTGGGAATCATGCCGCGGCAGTTGGCATACACAGTCGTCGAGCCGTGGGATACGGTCGACCCCAGGGCCGCCGCCGCCGTCGTCCAGGCGTGTCGCGACCAATTCAGCTATTATAAGGATAAGTTCCCGCAAGCCGACGAACGCGCGTTTTGCAAGGTGGCTGCATATTCGATTTACGAACTCATCGAGTCGTACGAGCTCATCGACGAACTCAACGGCACTCTGCACAAGCGACAAAGCACCGCCGACGACTCGGTTTGCGCCGTCACGACGCGCTTCACCTACGAAAAGGCCTCGCACGTGCCCGCCATCGACGCCCTACCCGCCTCTGAATTCGTCACCGAAAACGGGAAAAAGTGCTTCGACCTCGCCACCGCCCCCATCGTCGACGACGACAGAATACCGCAGACTCTTCGGGAGGCCATCATATCACGCGAAGGACATTCTATCGAAGTCACGACATTCCTAAGAAAATTTGGCGAACAGTACGTGCAATCGTGCCTCGACGCCCTGCCACATCGCGACCGAATGACGCAACACACCGACTACCTCGACGCCAACACGACGTATCGCGCACTCCGCCATCTACTATCATGATGCGCCCACATCATCGCCTCGCCCACCACCTCACGCCTCGGCGCCATATATGCCAAGTGCCAAGTGCCAAATGCCAAATGCCAAGTGCTAAGTGCCGATTGTGGCGGTTTTCGCTTTTTGCTTGCGACGAAATATGCTACATAGCGGCGTGCGTCGCGGCGCGGCGCATAAACGTTGATTCGTAGCTGTTTTAGGAGAAGAAAAATGGCAGTTCCTGTTGTAAATGCTGAAACGTGTGTTGGTTGTGGTTCTTGCGAAGCGGGTTGCCCCGCCGAGGCCATCAAAGTCAACGAAGATGGCATCGCCGTCATCGACGCTAGCGCATGCGTCGAATGCCTCGCTTGCATCGACAATTGCCCCACCGGCGCCATCACCGAAGGCGAATAATTCAGGTTTCATCGAAACACTGAACCCAAGCGCAGCACCGCAAGATGTTGCGCTTTTTTTTGTTCGCCGCCTATGAGCTCGTTTCACTGCGCGCATACGGCGTCGGCTCCGGCTATGTGCTCGTTTCACTGCGCGCATACGCCTGTGCATATCGGCTATTTCGCCGCCTGGGCTCAATACGCCTCTTTGGCGCCGGCTATTTCGCCGCCTGGGCTCAATACACCGGCGCTGCCGTGCTATGTGCTCGTTTCACTGCGCGCATACGCACGGCTTTGCGCTTCGCGCCTCCTTGCCCAAATCGTCCTACTTGAAATGCACGAAATTTCGTCTACAATGAGAAAGTCACGTTTTAGTGTCATTTTTTTTTCGTTCGTGGTCTAAATATCGAATTTAATTCGATTTCACGATGTTTTTTTTCTCAATGTAAAGGAGTTATGCGATGCATAAACGGTATGTAGCTATTTTGTTGTCGTGTTTGGCGGTCTGTGCGACTTCAGGTTGCGACGAGGGCATTAGCGCACTCGTCGGAGGCGTGTGCTCGCTGGGCGAAACGGCGTGCGAAAACGGAAAACTCAAAGTCTGCGCCCTGACGAGCTGGCAAACGACCGATTGCCCCGACGGTTGCGATGATGCCGGCAAAGTGTGTCGCATTCCCGAAGGCAAAGAGTGCGCCGTCGATACTTGCGACGCAGGGGCAAACAACATATTGAAGCGTTGCGTCGATGGCGTCTACAAGCCCGAGCCTTGCCCAACCGATAAACCCATCTGCCAAGGCATGGCGTGCGTCGCCGAAAAATGCGAGGTCGGCAAAGTCAAATGCTCCGACGACTTGAGCGCCACGGTGACGTGTAGCGTGACGGGCGAATGGGGCGAACCGGTCAAATGCGGCGATGGCCAAGTTTGCGATGTCGCCAAAAAAACTTGCGTAAACCAAGAAAATGCGGCCGTTTGCGAAAATGATGCAATGAAATGCAAACAAGAAGGCGATAAGTCGTATTACGTTTGCAAAGATGGCCAATGGTCAACCGAATCCAAATCGTGCGATGGCGATAAAGTCTGCAAAGGTGCCGACGGCAAAGCCGAGTGCAAAGAAAACACAACAGAGCCAGATCCGAGCAAATGCACGGCTGGCGCAAAAATGTGCGATGGCACGAATATCAAGACGTGTAAAGAAGATGGAACTTGGGGCACACCTGAGCCATGCGAGCCTGCCGGCTATGTATGCGATGCCAATAAGGATGCATGCGTGCCCGCATCCGAACAACCCGAATGCACCAACGGAAAACTCAAGTGCGAACTCAGCGATATCACGCCGAACCAATACAAATTGTGCGTCGATGGAAAATGGAACACGAAAATCGATGATTGTCCAAACGACAAGCCCGTTTGCACTGCCGATGGTTGCCTGCCCGTTGGGCAAGATGTGTGCAAAAATGGCGAAAAGAAATGCGTCGGCGACGCGAAATTCCAAGTGTGTGAAAATGGCACATGGAGTGCCGAAAAAGCGTGCCAAGCGGGCGAGAAATGCGACAAAGGCGAATGCGTAGCCCCCGCCGAATGCATCGATGGCGCAAAGAAATGTAAAGATATGGGGATGTTGACATCTACTCCCAAAGCGTATCATACCTGCGTCGGTGGCAAGTGGTCGACTCAGACGACGCAATGCCCAAACGATGCCGATTGTAATGGGCCTGCAGGGGCGGCTTATTGCGGTGAACTGCCTACTGCCGATTGTAAAGAAGGGAGTATAAAGTGCCTCGATTCGGGCAATTCGAGTAGCTATTACGTTTGTAAAAAAGACGATAAGAATCAGACATATTGGGATCCAGCGCCCCTTTCCTGCCCGACGTTGTGTGTGGATATTGAGAGCTTCGGTGGCAAGAAGGAGAGTCAATGCGTCGAGTGTAATCCGAATGCGAAACCAACGTGCATCGATGAAGACGTGCTCAAAACGTGTTCGCACAACGGGAACTGGGAAACGACTTCTTGCGCAGGCAAAGACATGGTATGCATCAATAAAGATTTCGGCGGTGATTGCCGTGATTGCAAAGAGGGCGAGAAACGATGCCACGTCGATAAAGGACCTGGAACAAATGTCTCGAGCATCGTTCAAAAATGCAATACCGATAATCAATGGGTGACGGATCAAAACTGTACACATCAAAATATGTCGTGCGATCCCAATACGACGACGTGCGCAGAACAATGCGTTGAAGGCACCGGACGTTGCAACGACGACGGGTCTTTTGACTTGTGTGTCAATAAAGCTTGGCAAAAGAAGGCAGAATGTGGCTCAAAGAAAAATTGCATTTCTGAACCAGCTGGCATGGCTTTGATGGGATGCAATTGCCATGAAAATGATAAAGTTTGCGATGCCGAAAAAGATTCTATTCTCGTATGCAAAAAAGATCAGGATTGGGTTAAACCGAATAAAAAAATAGAGTATATGGTCTTAGAAGCGAGCGATTCTTGTGGCAAAGGCAATTGCGTCGATAGTGACGACAAGCCCGCCAATGCGTATTGCAAATGTACAACAGGCTCTTTCCGATGTGTGGCGAATAAGGACAAAAAGGACAGAGAGAACGTCGAATATTGCAAAGCAGGGAGGTGGGTAACGTCGCAAGAATGTGGCGATAACCATACGTGCGACGCCTCTTTGGGAACGTGCAATACGCAATGCACGACGGATAATGCTGGCGCTATGGTTTGTGCAGGGTGGGATTTGCTCCAGTGTCCCAATCCAAATAGTGCAGATTTTGATGGGAAATATGTCAAAAAAGAATCGTGCACAGACGGATGTTATTACACGAATTTGCCAATCGGCGATTCGGCTGTATGTAATAGACCCACTGGACTAGAACGATGTTCGAAAGATCGCCAAGCGATTGAAAAGATAAGCATGAAACCTGGCGGATCTTGGGAGAGAAGTGAATGTGGCAAATCACAAAAGTGCCAATGGGTTGAGGCCTCGGTTCTTGGGGCTAAAGTGTTCAAGCCCGAGTGTAAAGCATCTGAGTGTGAAGAACACGCGATGGGATGTAGTAAAGATGGGCAATACGTCGAGATGTGTATCAACAACACTATGCAAACTGTCGGTTCGTGTGGCCAGTCTGCCCAATGTGACAAAGGCAAATGCATTAGTACGATTAAACAATAGATTCAACTGAATCCATATAAAGCCCGTTAGGCCCGGGGGCGAGTAGCCCCTCGGCGTTGCAGGGAGTAATCCCCCATCGCATGCCATAACGCCCGCCACCGCGGGCGTCTATTCCCCCATTGCATGCCATCAACGCCCGCCACCGCGGGCGTCTATTCCACCATTGCATGCCATCAACGCCCGCCACCGCGGGCGTCAATCCCCCTCGCCAAATCTATCACATCTGCCGCAGGCAGATGTCCATCCCCTCGCCAAATCTATCACATCTGCCGCAGGCAGATGTCCATCCCCTCGCCA
>SFMP01000187.1 GCA_004554395.1 Myxococcales bacterium
ATGTATGAAATGTATGAAATGTATGAAATGTATGAAATGTATGAAATGTATGAAATGTATGAAATGTATGAAATGTATGAAATGTATGAAATGTATGAAATGTATGAAATGTCAATGAAATCGATGTGTCATATCATTGGGCGATTTGACTGCCACGACATTTCGAACCGCAACGATGGATGAAGCACATTGATCGTTGCGGCATTTCGAACCGCAACGATGGATGAAGCACATTGATCGTTGCGGCATTTCGAACCGCAACGATGGATTAAGCACATTGACCGCTACGGCATTTCGATCCGCCGCAATCGGCGTCGGAATAGCATTTGCCACCGGGTGCATTGGCGCATGTACTATTGCGGCATTTGGCACCGCCGCAATCGGAATCGGAATAGCACTTGCCGCCTGCCGCCGTTGCACATTTGCCAGAGCGGCATTTTACGCCAGGGCCACAGTCGGAATCGGAATAGCATTTGCCGCCTGCCGCCGAACACTCGCCATTGAGACATTTGCCGCCGCCGCAGTCGGAATCGGAATAGCATTTGCCACCTGGCGAATTTGAACAGACGTTGCTACGGCATTTGCCGCCGCCGCAGTCGGAATCGGAATAGCATTTGCCGCCCGCTGCCGTCGCGCACTTGTTGTTGCGGCACTTCACGCCACGACCACAATCGGAGTCGGAATAGCATTTGCCATCGCCAGCCCACGCGATGCCAGCACATGCAAACATCGCAAATATCGCCAATACGAGCATCATGAATTGTCGTTTCATCGCAGCCTCCTAATCGAGCAAAAACGCTTCAGTGAACAAGAATACCCCAAACGCTAGGATAACGCCACGGCGGGCGATGTGCAAGTTCGCCTGCTCGTAGCTCATTCTGTCATGATACAATTTTTTTTGAAAAAAAACCGTCACATTTTTTATTTGTCGCCATTATCCGAGTAGAGGGGCACTCGAAGCCTTTGGCACAGGTATGGTGTGCTCGAATGTTCCCGAAACGAGAGGAGGTGTGCCATGCATGCAAAAGATCAGTTGGAGAAAAATTTGTTTACCGACAACGGCATTTTTGCAGAGTTGTGGAATTGCCTTGTTTTCCGAGGCATTCTATTTCGACTACTGCCCAAAGACTTATCCGACGTATCGCCGGAGCTCGTGTCGGTCGTCAAAGGCGAGCCGATCAAGCGCTTTCGCGACGTGATGAAGGTTTATCGCGATGAGGCTGGGTTTAACATTGCGTATATGGGGCTCGAAAATCAAACGCATCCCGACAAATGGATGCCGATCCGCGTGATGGGGTATGATTGGATGACCTACGATCGGCAGCTCAATGAAGGGCATGAGAGCGAGCGAAAAATCATCCCCGTGTATACTGTCGTGCTCTATTTTGGGTATAATAAGCAGTGGACAGCGCCGCGATCGCTGCGCGATTATTTCGAGGTGCCCAAGTCGCTTGAGCCGTTTTTTAACGACTATCCGATTCACGTCATCGAGTTGGCTTGGTTGACCGACGAAGAAATCGAGGCGTTATCGGGCGATTTGAAGGTCGTTGCGATGTGTTTGCGCTGTATGCGCAAGAAAGAGTTCGACAACATCCCGAAAGCAACAATCAAACGCGTCGAGGCAGTATTTGCGCTTTTGGCAAAGATTTCGGGCAATCACGATTTTGAAGACTTAATCGAGAAATATCGCTCAAAGGAGAATGTTACGATGGCAGATGCATTTGAACCGATTCGCGAAGTGTTTCGAGCAGAGGGCTGGAAGCTGGGAGTTGACGAGGGGAGAAAGTTGGGGATGGAAGATGTAGCGAGAAATCTCATCGCTATGCATGTCTTATCGCGGGGGGACATTGCGAAAGCGACGGGGCTTGCGATAGATGAAGTACGAGCGCTCGAAGAAGCGCATTGCGCGCGGTAAGTCGTTTGCCTGGTGGGCACGCCGTATGGAGCGTGAGCGAAATAGGCGTGCCAAGCCGTGCGTATTGCCCTTGTGGCAATAGCACGGCTGCGGAGCCGTATTTGCGGCTTTGCCGCGAATAGGCGTAGCCGACGCCGTATGGAGCGCGAGCGAAATAGGCGGCGAACCGTTAGTCGTCGAATGTGCGGATTTGGATTTGTGGTTCGGCGGCGGTGCGGTGTTGAGCGAGGTAGAATTCTTGGATGCGGTCGATGAGGGGGAGTGTGGAGGATTGGAATTTAGCGCTGATGGCGATGCCGTCGTATTGATGGGCGAGTTCGAGAGCGTCGATGGGGGCGATGAGGTCGGTTTTGTTGAAGATGCGGATGATGGGTTTGGCGTCGAGTTTGAGTTGTTTGAGGATGGCTTCGACGGCGGCGATCTGCGAGTGAACTTGAGGGTTTGAAGCGTCGATGACGTGGAGTAGGACGTCGGCGTCGTTGAGTTCTTCGAGCGTTGCTTTGAAGGCGGCGACGAGGTCTTGTGGGAGGTCGCGGATGAAGCCGACGGTGTCGGTGAAGATGACTTCTTCGAGGCGTGGGAAGCGCAGGCGGCGGCTCGTCGTGTCGAGAGTGGCGAAGAGTTGGTCTTCGGCGTAGACGTCGGAGTGTGTGAGTGCGTTGAGGAGGGTGGATTTGCCGGCGTTTGTGTAGCCGACGAGGCTGAAGACGGGGATGTTTTGGTTGTTGCGCTTTTTGCGTTGTAGCTCGCGGTGTGTTTCGCGGTTTTGGAGCTCGCGGGTGAGTGCTTGCATGCGTTCGCGGGCTTTTCGGCGGTTCATTTCGAGTTTCGTTTCGCCTGGGCCGCGCCCGCCGACGCCGCCTGTGAGCCGGCTCATGGCGGTGTTCTTATCGATGAGTTTGGGGAGATTGTATTTGAGTTGAGCGAGTTCGACTTGGAGCTTGCCATCGACGGATTTGGCGCGTTGGGCGAAGATGTCGAGGATGAGTTGTGTGCGATCGAGGACTTTATGGGGGAGGATTTGCGTGATGACGCGCGACTGAGCAGGGGTGAGTTCGCGGTCGAAGATGACGAATTCGGCGTCGTCGTCGAGGGCATGGAGCTCGATTTGTTGGAGTTTCCCCGAACCGACGAGGCTTTTGGGATCGGGCGTGCGGCGGCGTTGTTCGACGACGCGCACGACGTCGATGCCGGCGCTACGGCATAACTCGAGCATTTCTTCGCGTCGTTCGCGTGCGTCTTTTTCGCCCAAATCGAGGTGGACGAGCAGGGCTGGGGCTTGTCGCGTTTTCGTCGTCGTTTCGGCCTTTGAGCGGAGTTCGGTTTCGACGGCGCGCAAGATTTCATCGGCGTTTTGCGGCAGGGATTCGATGGCGTCGGCGCGTGTGCGCTCGACTTCGATACCGCGAGCCGATGGGATGATGTGGGCGAATTCGATGCAGCCAGGAGCGCCGAGGACGTTTGCTTCGATTGAGACGACGAAATCGAGCCGTAGCTTTGCCAAGTCGGTGATTTCGTCCATCGTCAGGCGGGCGCCGGCGTCGCCAGGCGACGACGCATCGAGACTCGTGACGACGAAGCGGATTCCGCGCAAGCGGTTGAGGCCTGCACGGCTACGGCCGATATCGGGCAGATAAGCGCGTTCGGCATCGCCCAAAATGGCGCATTCGACGTGACCATTGCGCCCGATGATGACGCCGACTTTGCGATGGAGCATCTCGCTGATACTCGTCATGCGATGGGCGAGTTCGCGCGTGATGAGGAGATTTTGAGCAACGCGGAATAAGCCGAGCGATTTCAGGGCTTCGGCTTCGCGAGCATTGAGACCTATCGTATTGCCAAAAACGGGAATCGACATATATTTGGTATTTAACTCCGTGTGTTGAATAAAATTCGATGTTTTTCGATAGTTATAGTGCAGGATTCATCGCCATGATAGCTGATTGGGCGATAGTTTAATGGTTTTCTCGTCGTATTTAGCGCGTCAATTCCGATGCCGAATAAAATTCGATGTTTCTCGATGGTTATAGTGCAGGATTCATCGCCATGATAGCTGATCGGGCGATAGTTTAATGCTTTTTGTCGTATTTAGCGCGTCAATTCCGATGCTGAATAAAATTCGATGTTTCCCGATAGTTACAGTGCAGGATTCATCGTTATTGTATTTTTTTGAATGATGATTCATGGGGCTTTTGCGGTTCCATGCTCAGATGATTCTATTGAGTTGATTCGATTAAAAGGAGAGTATTTGAAGGTGTTCGAGCAATATTTTCGTGCCGAGTCCGATGAGGATAAATCCGCCGATGATGAGGAGTTTTGGACCGAATTTCGACCCGAGTCGCGAACCGATCCAATGGGCGATGAGGCTACAGCCGAACGTCGTGATGGCGATGATGAGGCTTGGCATCCATATCGGTTGATCGGCGCAATGGAGGCTGAACCCAACGGCGCATGCGTCGATACTCGTCGCGAAAGCCGCGAGGAACAGAGCCCAGCCCGAAACCCTCGATGGTTGCGATTCGTCTTGGGGTTGGCGCGAGTCCCAGATGAATTTGATGCCGACGACGAGTAAGATGACGAACGCGATCCAATGATCGATGGCTTCGATAAACGACGAGAGTAGGGCACCGCCATACCATCCGATGATGGGCATGATGCCTTGGGCAAAGCCGAACGAAAACGAGGGAAATAGCGACTTGCGCCATGAAAACGGTTGCTGTTTCGAGCCGTAGACGAGCGAAACCGAGGCGGCGTCGGCGGCGAGTGCCAGACCGAGCAGAATGTATTCAGTGAGTATTGCGATTGTCAAATCGATGCAGGCGCAACGGCGTCCCTAGTTGGTATGGTTAAATCCCCTCAATATTATATGGTTAAATCTTCTTACGCTGAGAAGAAGACAATATCCCCATCGCCTCGCGGTATTTGGCGACGGTACGCCGAGCGATGTCGATTTCGGCGTCTTTGAGGATTTCGGCGATTTTCTGGTCGCTGAGCGGGTGTTTTGGGTCTTCTTTTGCGACGATGGCGCGGATTTTTTCTTGTACAGCCGTCGAGGCAAGGTCGTCGCCGCCGAACGCATCCATTCGGCAAATCTTCGACGTAAAAAAGTATTTGAGTTCGAACGTGCCCTGCGGCGTGTGCATGTATTTCTTCGTCGTGACGCGGCTAATCGTCGATTCGCTCAAGCCCGTGTCGTCGGCAATATCTTTGAGAATCATCGGTTTGAGATAATTGACGCCTTTTTCGAAGAAATCGTGCTGCCGCTGGATTATCGCTTCGGTGACGCGATAAATCGTTCGCTCGCGTTGTTGCAACGAGCGCAGGAACCACCGCGCACTGCTCATTTTATCGCGGATATAGCTCGTAGCATCGGCATTCGTCGAATGCGATCGAATTAAATCGCTATAATAGGGGCTAATACGGAGTTTCGGCAATCCGTCGTCGTTGAGCACGACGTGATATTCGCCATCGCTGAGCCGTTCGACGTAGACATCGGGCGTGATATAGAGCGGCCGTTCCGACGTATAATTCGATCCAGGTCTCGGGTCGAGCGTTGCAATCACGCGAGCCGCTCGCATGACCCGGTCTTCTGTCGTCCGCAGTGTGCGCGCGATGAGTTTGTAGTTTTTCCGCTCGAGTTGCGGAATGTGTGCATCGAGAATGTCGTGCACGAGTTTGTTGTCGGGGTATCGGATTTCGGCTTGCGCCAGCAAGCATTCGCGCAAATCGCGTGCGCCGACGCCAATCGGGTCGAATTCCTCGATCGTCTCTTGCACGTAGACGACCGAATCCAAGTCGACGCCAAAATGCGCCGCAATCTCTTCGAGCGTGATGCCGACCAAATAGCCATCGTCGTTGATATTGCCGATGATTTCGACGGCAATCTTCGCCTGCTGTTCGTCGAGCCGCGAGAGCTTGACCTGCCGCATCAAGTGTTCGACGAGCGTCGGCGGCGCAGTCAAAGTCGCTTCATAGCTCGGCAAATCTTCGCCGATATACCCTTTGCACGTCGCATCGGCCATTGGCGTATGCGTTTGATATTCGTTCAGATACGAATCCCAATCGATCGTATCGGTCTTGCCGATATTATCGTCGAGGCTGCGCAAACTCATCGAAAGGTCGGGCGTTTCCCCAGGCACCGCCGGCGGCTCACCCGTCTCGATGTGCGCATACGTCTCGTTGCACAGCTCGGGGAGCTCTTCAAGCGCCGGGTTTTCGGTCATTTCCTCCTGAATCGAGGCAACGAGCTCCTGCCGCGAAAGTTGCAACAGACGAATCGCCTGCTGCAGCTGCTGCGTCATGCGTAGTTGCTGCTTCATCCCGATTTGGAGCTGCATCTTTTGAGACATTTCACTACCTCCTTCGAACCGCCGTGCTTGCCATCTGCGCCATCTATGCAAGGTTGTCGCGCATCGCCGTGGAATGATACCACAAACGGCACATCTTTTGCATATATCAGTGTACACGATAATCTCTAATACGCAAATAAAATTGATAAAAGTCGCGCATTTGTAAATTTTCCTTTTGGGGCGCCCTATGTCGCTGCCGCTCCATACGGGCTTTTTTCGCCCTATGTCGCTGCCGCTCCATACGGGCTTTTTTCGCCCTATGTCGCTGCCGCTCCATACGGGCTTTTGGCTTCGGCTATTGCCCGGAGGGCAATACGCCTTTGCGGCTACGCTATGGCCCGGTGGGCAATACGCGCAGTTTTTGTGAAGGTGAGACATTTATGTCTCACTTGCTTTCGCGTCGATGGGGGATGAAAAACCCCACCCAAGTGGAAAAAAGATGAACTGGGGCTAAATTACCCCAAATTGTCGATAGACAAGGCCTGTGGATAAGTGTAGAATGACGGGGAAAGCAAGAGAAGTCGCGGCTTTGCGCGAGCTTCATATTCGCTCGAGGATTGGATTGAGAATTGCAAGGACAGCAGTGTTCGAATAATCCCAAGTAGCGGTTCGCTCGCGGGATACGGATTAGGACGTCTGATACACAGTAGGAGGAAATTATGGCTGGTAATGGAGTTCCATTCGGTTCGTTTGGATTCAAAGTTGTCGTTGAAGGAGCTGGCGGGTTGGCGTGCTTCCAAGAGGTCAGTGGCCTTTCGGCTTCAGTCAACGTGACCGACTTGGTCGTCGGTGGCATGAACCATTGCACGAAGAAATTGCTCGGAAATGCGACGTACTCCAATGTTACGCTTAAGCGTGGCTTGTGCGATGGCACGATGTTTGATTGGATTAAAAAGGTTATTTTTGGTGGTCCGATCTCTCGTTTGACGGTTCGCATTTCGATTCTTGATGATGCGAATAAACCCGTAGTAACCTACAAGCTTGAACAAGCAGTCCCCATCAAATGGGATGGTCCAACATTGAGCGTCATGCAGGATGGCATTGCTACGGAATCACTTGAATTGGCGCACGAAGGTCTGAGCATTGAATCCAATGAGTAAGACCTGCAACGGGAAAAGTCAGGCGTGCGGGCGTTTTAAAAGGCAAACGCACAATCAGCAGACCCCCGGTAACGGGCACTGTAAGTGGAGATGAGTGATGTCAAAAGAGAGGCATCTAGAAATAGAAAACGGAACGATGGGCAATCTGTTCCGCAGATCGACGCTAGCGGCGCTTGGTTTAGACGCCCTAGACGACGTCTCGGAGCAATCATTTGAAGTCATCGACCGCGCCGACGCATTCGTCAATCGTTTGCTCGGTAGTATTTCGGGCGTTCTCCCCAAAACTCAAGCAGATCGCATGGGGACGCGGACGACGGAATTGGTCGACCACATTTTCGAAGGCATGGTCGGGCTCAATGGTCCGGCGAGTGCCACCGACTTGGGCGAATGGCAATATTGGCTCGATGCTACACTGCTCATGTTGTTCGACGAATACGAAGACAAAGTCGAAATCGGCGAACAATCGTACGCGCCGCGTACGCAAGCAAAAGCATCGGCGCGTAGGCTTCCCGCCAATGTCACGCCGCAAGCCGTCCGCGAGCGCATTGCTGCACTCAATAAAGCAGGGATTAAACCCGCAATGTTGCAAGCGATGACGGCGGAACAAAAACGCCAAGTTTTGGCAAAAACGCAAAAACAATCCAAATCGCGCGACCTCACGGCATCGTCGATGTCCGAGTTGCTCGCCGCGTCGATGAAAGAAACTTTGGCGACGGTCGAATCGCGCACAAAAGCATTCGAAACGTTCGAAAAAGTCTATACGACGAATACGCGCCAACTGTTCGCGTCGCATTTGGCCGACAAGGCAAATGCCGTTCAATCGAGTTTGTCGCTTCAAACGGCCGACGACAATACGCGTTCTATCGTTCGCCAATGGACCGATTCGGTGGCTCGCTTCGAACAAGGAGCCGGCGCCGATATGACGACTGTCCGTGCGATGTTTGGCTCGCTCGAATCGCTCGAAAAGGTTGGGGTCATTTCGCAGACGCAAGCCGCCGAAATTCGCCGCAATTGCCAATCCTTGGCAAAACGCGCCCTGAGCGATGAAATCGTCCACGATGTCACGCTGATGGCCGCCAAACTCGAACAAACTTCGAGTCGTTTAGTCGCCTCAAAACGCCCGCAACTCAACGCCGAACGCGCCGTCGAGCTCTCGGGTATGAATGCCACCGAACAAGTCGCCGCGTCGCTCACGCGCACGTTTGCCGCCCTCGGTAGCAAACTCCAATCGTTTAACGACGCCGTTTCGCAATACGTCCTCACGAGTGGCGAAACAGCCGCAACGATGCGTTGGCAACGGGCAACCGACCGCTTCGAACGCATGCGCGGTATCTCCGATGACGTCGATCGCGTATTGCTGCGCGATGTCGTCGAAAGTGCATCGGCGCTCGGCGAAGCCGGTATCGTGTCGCAAGACGTCGTCCGCGATGTCGCCAAAACCGTTGCTGTAAAGCGCTTTGCCGAAGATACGCGATCGACAATATCGTCGCGCTTCGAAGAAATGGCAACCGGCAAGCTCAATGTCTCCTTCGCCGCCGATTCGAAACACTTCGTCGCCGCCCCCGAAATCGCCCAAAAACTCGTCGACCGCGTTCAGTCTTCTGTTCGCACGATGTCGAGCGAAATGGCGAAATTCGAAGCGTCGCTCTCCAAAATCGAATCTCTCGATCCCGCAAAACTGTCGTCTTTTGCTTCGTCGATTCGCGCTCTCGCCGAAACGAATCAAATGATGGCATCCGATCCGATGTCGATCGTCCGCTCGTCGTCGGTTCTCGAGTCGATTTGCGATAAACTCGACGAATTCGCACAGTCGGCCGCAAATGCCGTCGTTTCGCTCGGATACGACGAACTCACCAACGAACAAGGCGTTTTCATCGTCCCAGAATCCGAAACGGCGAAAGGCGAACAAATCAGCGCACCGTCGTATGCGGCGCAAACGGCTACGATTGCACAGATCAAACGCCAATTGACCGAAACACACGAGCGTGCTCTCAGCTCGGCGCGTCAAATCCTCGCCCAACAAGCTCAGTCGAAATCGAAAGAATTGGCTTCGATCGAATCGCAATTGCGCCAAGCCATCGAGCAAGCGCACAGCGTCGAATCGCTTGAGAGCGTCAAATCGATGATGCAAAAGCACCTTAGCGCCATCGAAGTCGAAGCTATCGAACGCGTCATCGCCTCGACATCGCGTAGCGAAGCTTCTTTGGAATCGGTCAAGAAACAGTCTCAAATCATCGAAAATGCCGTCAAATTGTCGAATCAGCTTCGCGAAACGTTGCATCGCAACGTCGCAACTTCGACGCCCGAAATCGGTGCATCGAGCCGTTCGATTCAAATCGACGATGTCAAGATCAATCCAGCCTATATCGCCTCCCTCGGCAATTCGCTTGCAACTTATAGTCGCATCCGCGATGGTTATCGCTCGGCACAGGTCGCCAACGAAGTCGGCATGAGCGAATCCCGTATTGCTCGCATGCTCACGACGATTAAGCCTAGCGGTAGCGATCCCGTCGAACAAAACACCAGCGATGTTGCACTCGTGCGCGATAACGCCGTTGTGCTTGGCTACGACGATGTCGTCCCGAGTTCGATGGAATGGATTCGTCAAGCTGTTAAATCGTATCCTTCGCAAGATAGCGTCGGCGATCTCACCGCAATCCTCGGCAATCAAAAGGCTATCGAACGCCATGCAACTTCGGTCGCCAATGGCAATATCGAAAGCGTCGAGGCTCTAGGGCGTGCCGTCGCCAAGCGGCTCGAAGATTCGACGAGCGCATCGCGCCTCGAAACCTACACCGCCTACGGCATCGATAACGATGGCGAACGCGTCAAACTCACGCTCGGCGTCAACGATAAGAAACAAGGCGCAAAATCGTACGAATTGCGTCGCGATATGGGTGCGAGCTATATGCCCGAGTCCGTACGCCGATTCGAACAATCTTCTGCTCACTCCTCGGTCGATGCTTCGCTCGCTATCGCAAAGCGCGATAACGCCATGGGATTGTCAGGGGCTCAAGACTTCGTTCCCGTTATCGCCGGTGCCAACGGCGAGTTATACGTCGACGAAGAACAACGCACCGTCGTCGCTCCGAAATCGGCAAATGCACAGCAGTCGGCAAGTGCTCAGCAATTGGCAGAAATGCAACAATATGCAAGCACAGTGTCGTCGGCAAATGCGCAACAATCGGCGATTGCACAGCAAATGGCAAGTGCGCAACAATCGGCAAATGCGCAGAAATCCGTCCAAACCGATGTCCGCGAAATCATGAGCGGTATTGCTGCACGCTTGGGCGTCAGTGCCATCCAGTCCAACGGCATGGCGTCGTCGGATCGCATGCAACTTCGCGTCGGTAACGTCAACTTCGAGATGAGCGCACAAGGCTTTGTCGACATGCTCGCCAAACCCGTCGTTCAAAACGCCGCTTTTGCGGCGCCGTCGCTCACCGATGCCGATAATATTCTGTTCTCCGGATACGCATCGATGCTCGATCAGCAAGGTGAGCGCCGCACGCTCAAGGGCTTGCGACACGCCTATATGAAGTCGTTGGCTCAAGCTGGACGACAAAGCGCACACGGCGATTTCGGCTTCAACACGCAAACATTCTCGGGCATTATGGGCAACGTCTCGGCGTCCGAAATCGCGAGCAAAGCCGCTCAATCTTCGATGCACGTATCATACGATGCTTCGCAAGAGGAAGATCGTGCCTATATTGCCTATAAAGCGAGCCGCCAAGCTACGGCTCAGAACGATGCCGAATGGAAATTGGCCGATGCAACGATGGCAAAGACGGCACCCGTCAGTAGTTCATCTGGTGTGACAACCGATTTCTCGTGGGTCTCGAATGCATTTGCAGCTCATTTGAATCAAGGTCGCGACAGCGCAAACTCTGCGGCACGTCAAGCGTCGAGTGATAACGAACGCCAAATCTTGGCAAAAATTGATACGATGCTCGATTACGTCGAAAACAAGAGCCAGCGCGAAGTCGGAGTCTTTAGCTCCGATGATACCGTGCGCGTGCTTCTCGAAGCACTCCCTGCATCGGCTTCGCTCGGAAACAAGGGCTTGCCCAAGTGGCGTCAAAAAGATACAAAATCGAGTCGCATCGCCGAAGCTCGCGAACTTCGCGCCGCATTGGCAAGTATCGGAGCATCGCCTATCCAAGGCATGCAACCCTTCTCCAACAAGCAGTTCGTCAGCCCCAACCTCATGAACACCGCCCAAAGTGCGGCGCCGCTCTTCAGCGGCGGTTCTGAATCGGGTTCGACGCCCGCAGCCAGCGCTAATGCAAGCCATGCCTCGAGCGATTCTCTCGATGCACCCTCGATTTCGTCCGAAGATTTGCAGACCTTGGCAGAAGACGTATTCCAAAAGATTATCGACAGTTTCAATGAAGAACTTCAGCGTAGGAGAACAGAATAATGGGAAGCAACACGAGTAGCAATAATAACGAAAGCAAAGCGGTAAATAGTAGCAACATTTACATTCGCGTGCTGGATGGATCGTCTGCAGGGAAAACGTTAGCCGCCCAGTACAATCCGCAAGAAATCAGTTTCTCGAAGTCCGTCGGATGGAGTAACGGCAATGAGGGAGCTGGAACCGATTGCCCGGCTTTGATGTTCACGGCTGGGCAGGCAATTTCGATGAGTCTCGAACTCTTGTTCGACTACTACGAAGAAAACAAAGACGTTCGTGGCATCGTCAAGGATTTCATGAACCTTTGCATGGTGGACTCGAAAATTAAACGTCCGCCCGCAGTTCAGCTCTGCTGGGTTGATTCCAATGTTTTGGGCATCGGTAAGAATTTTGTCGGCGTGATTGAAAGTGCTAGCGCAAAGTATACGATGTTCTCTGCCGTTGGTATCCCCGTTCGTGCAACGGTGAGCGTGACGATTAAGCAAGCCGAAGAAGTTGGATATTCTGGTGGCGAAGGTGGTGGCGGTGAAGATGGCAAGAGCGGTATGCTAGGTGCGACAAAGCATTCAGGCGAAACCTACTCCTACAGCAGTGGGGCTGCTGTCGCATCCACTCCACAAGCAGCAGAATATGCAGTTGACTCTGGAGTTGATCCGACGAAGCCCGAGAATTATCCGCTATCTTTGAATGGCAAAAAAGGAAAATAGAGGAGGGGAATTATGGCGAATATTTTAACTCCTGATTTTAAGCTCAAAATAGGGACGACTGATTTTTCGAATCAGCCGAACAAACGGCGCGTTAGCGAAATGACCGTTGAGCAACTCTCCGATGGCGCAAGCTCTTTCCGAATCGTCTTGGACGATAGCGACGAAGCAATCTCCGACGGCAAGATTTCTATCCTCGAAGGTATGGAATGTACGGTCGAGATGGGATTTGCCGAGTCGGGAACGAAACAAGTCATCAAGGGCTATGTCACGGGTGTCAAGCCGAAACGATCGGAATTCTCCCGCAAGATGTTCACGGTAACGGGGTTCGACGGCTTGTCGAAGCTGACCCGCGGTCGCAAGCGTCGTTCGTGGGAAAACATCAAAGATTCCGACATCGCGGCTCAGATTGCCCAAGAGTGTAGTCTACAGCCCGACGTTCAAGATTCTGGACTCGTTCATCCCTATGTCGTTCAAAATAACGAAAACAACCTCAACTTCCTCTTCGAGCGCGCTCGTCGCATCGGGTACGAAGTCAAAGTCGAAGGCGAAAAACTCGTCTTCCGCAAACCGCGCGAAGTCAAAGCCGATGTGACTTTGCGGTGGGATGGAACAAATGTCCGCGAAAAAGGCGGTCTTTTGCTCCAACGCATGGACTTCAACACGTCGACGATGAACATGCCCAAAAAAGTCGTCGTTCGTTCGTACGATCCAAAATCGGGCCAGCCGATTGTTGCATCTGCATCGACCGAAGATAACGACAAAATGGGTGGCAAAAAAACGGCAGGCGATGCCGCCGAATTTGGAAATCCCGATACGACGATCCAAATCAGCGATCAACCCGTCGCGAGCGAAGAAGAAGCCGAAAGACTTGCCAAATCGATTTTGTCGCAACGCGCAGCCGAATTCCTTACGGGGACGGGCAAGTGCATTGGCAATGGCAAAATCAAATGCGGAGCCAAAGTCAACATCGAAGATGTCGGACAGGACATGCAGGGCGAATACTACGTTACCTCGGCTAAACACGTCCTTCGCGTTGGGCATGGTCAAGGTTATGGTTACTGGACGGAATTTTCTGTCTCGAGAACAGGGCGCTAATTGCGTAAGATTCGTTCGGGTGCAAGTCGCCCGAACGACTTTTCGATAAACGCCATTGAGCTCGGAGCGCATTGCGCCTTCGGGCTTTTTTTGTGCCAAGGCTCGGTTCATGGACTGGCTTGGTGCTCAAAGACAAATAGGTTAAGATTATGAGATACATTATTATGGGTTTAGGGCGCATGGGCGTCGCGCAAACGCGCATCGCGCGTTATTATGGAACAAAAGTCGTTGCTGGCATCGATTGCGACGCCGAGGCTCGCGAGTTCTTCGAAAGCGAATTCGAAGTCAAGGCCTATGCAACGCCTAGCGATGTACCACAATCTCTATGGAATGCCGCCGATGTCGTTTGGATTACCGTTCCCGATCGAGCGATTGCCGCCTGTGCTCAAGAGGTCGCTCCCTATGCATCGCACGCGATGGTCGTTCATACGAGCGGAGCGACGCCATATACCGTACTCGGTCAATGCGGCGCGATGCGCGGTTCGATTCATCCGCTTGTGAATTGCCCAAAAAAAGAATGTAGCGATTCATCTTGTGCCGAAGTATATCGATACGTTCTCTATGCCATCGATGGTGAACCCGATGCCGTCAAAAGAATTGGGTGGATGCTCAGCCGCGTTCGCGGCATCCCCGTCGAAGTCGATGCCGATAAACGCAGCCTCTATCACGCAGCCGCCGTCTTTTCTTCGAATTATCCCATCGTCCTCGCCGATATCACTCAAAAACTATTGATATCGTGCGGTTTCGACGATGACTTAGCTCGAAGGGCGTCTTGTTCGCTCCTATCGCATGCGGCTTATGCCGTCGCAAAATCGACACCGATCGATGCACTCACGGGGCCAGCAAAACGCAACGACCTCCCGACGATACAAGGGCATATCGAAGCACTCAAAAATTTCAACGACGGAGAATACGTCGAGGTCTATGAAGCCCTTTTGCGAATGGCACAAGCCATGTGTCATCGTTAATGGGCGGTATGGATGCCAGCGGTATTCATCATCGCCCACGATTGGCATCATAAATATAGCCCTATTGGAATGTGTGCAGTAGGCGTTTAGTCGGCATTTGCTCAAATAATGCTTGATCGCAAGGGGGCGTTTGGGCGATCTATACAAAGCGAAGCGATGGCGTCGTACAGATCTCTATCGTTCTGTGCTTTTACGTGCCGCATGTATGCGGCTTCTAAAGGAGAAGTTCAAAAATGGTTGATTTTTCACACGTGACAATTCCTGGCAATGGCAAACTTTATGCGCGTTTCGAAACGTCGCTTGGCGATATGACAGCCGAACTTTATGAGGATATCGTCCCCAATACTGTAAAAAATTTCGTCGGACTCGCCACGGGCCAAATCGAATTCATGGATGAAGAACTCGGCAAACCGAATACGCGTCCGTTCTACGATGGATTGACGTTCCATCGCGTCATTCCCGATTTCATGATTCAGTGCGGTTGCCCACGCGGAACGGGAACAGGCGGCCCAGGGTATCAATTCCGCGATGAATTCTCGCCGAAACTCCGTCACAATGCGCCAGGTATCCTTTCGATGGCAAATGCAGGCCCCCACACCAATGGTTCGCAGTTCTTCATCACCGAAGTCCCAACGCCCCACCTCGACAATCGCCATTCCGTCTTCGGCAAAGTCATCGAAGGGCTCGATGTCATCAAAAAGATTGCTCGCGTTAAACGCGACTATCGCGATAAACCCGTCGAACCCGTCATCTTGAAGCACGTCACGATCTTCAGAGCGTAATTTCAACGCCCTGCCATTTATCCCCGCCCTTGGGCCAATCCGCCCATACGGCGGGAACGCGATCCGAGTTCAAACGACTCCAAGTCACTAACGTCGAAAGAAGGTAGCCCATGGCGAAAAAGTCGGGATTTCATCTGGAACTCATTCCCAATATGTATGAAATCGGGCTGTTTAAGTTTGTGCTCGCTTCGCAACGCCGTTTGCGCATTTCGTGCGCTGTTAGCATATTGGCGACTGTCGTATCGTTTTTTGCGATTGGTCGCGTGCTACGCTATTGCTTTTTGCCATTCTGGGCAAATTCATGCTTGATGTTGGTGCTCTATATCGGAGCCATTGCGGCCGCCTATATCGTCGCATTGACAATAGGCGACATCTGGTTCGCTGGTCCGTGGCGCGAAAAAATGCGACTCGGTTCTCGCTTTGTCCCGAGTAGCATAGACGAAGAAAAGGCGCTCATTCGCAATAAAAATTTTTTATTTATCGTGTTTTGGGCAATATCTATTGCGATCTTTGCCTTCGGTGCCGATTTCGTCACGGGATCGAATTTGCGTTGGTATCATACCTATGGCGGATTGATCCATTCGATGCATAGCGAAGATGCATCCGAGCGCGAAGCCGTATTGAAATCCCTTTCCAATGCCATCCACGATAAAAAGTGGCAGAATCCCGATATCCGCGATCAATTGGCAACGATGATCGACGATCCCGATTCGGCCGTTCGCGCTCGTGCGGCATACATCGTCGGACGCGCAAAGATCGTCGAAGCCGCCGATGGGCTTGCTCGCCTTTTGCGCGACGATACGGCGTCCGACGATGCTCGAAGCGAAGCCGCTATCGCCCTAGGGCGCCTCGAATGGATGCCCGCACGAGCCCATCTATTGGCCGTCTTGCGATCGACATTTGCCACAAATCACGGCGATAACGGCGTGATGATGTCGATTTTATATGCATTCTACGAAATGCAAGACCAAACCGTCGCACGCGATATCTCCGAAATCGTCGAAACTTGTCGAGATTCGGGAGATTGTGGCGTCGATCTCCAAGCCTATGCCTATTTCTACCTCAAATCGATGAGGCCAAAGACTGCCGCAGCCCTGGCCTTCTCGGTGCTCGATAATGCCCAAACCACAACCGCTCAAAAGTGCTTTGCCGCCGACCTCGTCCGATTCACTGCGTCGAAAACCGATATCCCAAAGATCAAATCCCTATTCGACAAAGCACCACGCGACCTAGAATGCCCCGTCATGTATCGGAAATTCCACAGCGAAGCCGCCGTCGTCCTCTTCGAAAAAGATACGATGCGAGCGCTATTTGTGCGAGCTGTGGGCAATCTCAAAGATGCCGCCGATTACGATTGGATTTGGATGGTCGGCGCAAATGCGAACGAAAACATGCGCACGCGAAAAGTCGCCGAAATGTATGCGCGTGCCTTGCAAAAGTGAGCCACAAGCCGCATAGCGATCAGACTTCGAACCTATCGGCGCCTTTTATGCGTCGTCGTGTCCCTTTTCTGATCCTATTGATGCAAAAACGTTGTATGTACACCCAATGTCGCTTTCGCAGATGCTAGCCGTCGAGCGATCGATGACTCGACGTGTCTCGGGGTTCTTTGAGTGCGCAACGATGCAGTCTCGACGATTGCGATAAACTGTGCACGAAAAGGCTGGCGATTCAATCTTTTGGCGCGATTTGTTGACGTGGTGAATTGAATATCATTCGCCATCGATTCAAATTCTACGCACAAAATTCAGATAATAGGAGAAATCTCATGAAAAAATCGATAACTTGGTGCTTAGCAGGACTCATGTTGATCGGCTTGGCGGGCTGCAATAAAGCCGCAAAAGATGCCGATGCCGCCAAGGGCGGAGAACAAGCTGTCGTCGCCGATGCGGCTCAAGCTGGCGCCGAATCTGCTGCTCAAGCTGGTGCCGAAGCCGCTCCAGCGGCTCCTGCAGCCGATGCCGCTCACGTAGCTCACCCCGGCGAAGTCCCCGCACCCGCCGATGTGGCTGCGCCGCCCGCAGACGCCATTAAAACAGAATCGGGGCTAGCCTATAAAAAATTGAAGACGAACGAACAAGGGCGTGCCGTTGCCGCCTCCGATCTCGTCAAACTCAACTACACGGGCTGGACGACCGACGGTCACATGTTCGATACGAGCACTGATCGACCCGATCCCGTCATCTTTTCGCCCGAGAACCTCATCCCCGGCATGAACGAAGCGATGACTTTGGCAAAAGTTGGCGAGTCGATTCGCGCTTGGATTCCCCAAGATCTGGCATACAAAGGCCAACCTGGCGCACCCGCAGGCATGCTCGTCTTCGATTTCGATATCATCGACGTCGTCACGCCAACCATGCCGCCCGCTAACGCGCCCGAAGATGCCATCAAATTGCCCAGTGGCGTCGTCTATAAAATCGTCAAAACATCGCTCGGTGCAAAAGCCATCGCCGAAACCGACCTCGTCGAACTCGATTTCGCCGGATGGACACAAGAAGACGGAAAGCGATTCCACTCCTCGCTCGAAATGAACGAAAGCCTCGCCGCACCCGTCAATACGATGTTCCCCGCTTGGAAAGAAGTTCTGCCCAAAGTCCACGTCGGCGATGTCGTCCAAATGTGGGTTCCTCAAGCCCATGGCATCGATCCCGATGGCAACTCCCTCAAGGGCAACCTCGTCTTCGAAATGACGATCTTGTCGGCGCGATCCATGCCACAACCGCCTGCCGATGTCGCGGCTCCGGGCGCCGACACGCAGAAAACGGAATCGGGAATCGCATGGCGTATCCTAAAACAAGGCACGGGTACGAAGCATCCGACGGCGAAGAGCACGGTCAAAGTCCACTACTCGGGCTGGACGACCGATGGCGTCATGTTTGATTCATCGATTGCTCGCGACAAGCCTATCGAATTCGGGCTCGACCAAGTCATCGCCGGCTGGACCGAAGCCGTTCAGCTCATGGTCCCAGGCGAGAAACGACTCGTCTGGATTCCCGAAGAACTCGCCTATAAAGGCCAACCAGGCGCACCCGCCGGCATGCTCGTCTTCGAAATCGAACTCATCGACATCGTCTCGGATTAATATATTCCGTCGCTTAGCGCGGCGATATATTTTAATACAATCCATCTCATGCCACCCACGGTGGCATGAGATTAGAAAAGTATATAAACACCGTATCATTTCAATCTAAGGAATACATTTATAATGATCGAAGCGCCCGAAAACGTTGCAAATCCACCCCAAGAAGCTCTCAAAACCCCATCTGGAATTGCATATCTGCATCTCAAAGAAGACAAAACCGGCGAAACAATCGCATCGAACGATTGGGTCATGATCCACTACACGGGATGGACAACCGATGGAAAGATGTTCGATTCGAGCAAGATTTCGGGCAAACCCGTCGTTTTCCCGCTCGAACAGCTCATCCCCGGCATGTCCGAAGCTCTCACGCTTGGGCGCGTCGGCGAGTCGATTCGCGTCTGGATTCCCGAAGAACTCGCCTATAAAGGCGCGCAAGGCATGCCACAAGGCATGCTCGTCTTCGATTTCGAAATCATCCAGCGCGTCACCCCAGAAATGCCACCAGAAAAGCCGACCGAAACGGCGATTAAACTCCACGATGGCTTGTATTACCAAATCTTGTCGATTGGCAGCGGACGCGCCGTCATGCCCGACGACGTCGTCACACTCGATTTCATGGGCTGGACTGTCGCCGACAAAAAGCTCTTCCATAGCTCGCTCGAAGCTGGCGAACCCCTCGTCGCGCAAGTCTCCCAGCTCTTCCACGGCTTCCAAGACGTCCTCGTCCATACACATCAAGACGACATTCTCGTCATCTGGATGGATCAAAAATATGGCATCGATCCGAATGGCCGCGAACTCAAAGGCGATCTGGTCTTTAGCATGCAAGTCGTCGACGTCGCCTCGATGCCCGAAGGCCTAGCCGCGCCCGACGATGTCGCCGCGCCACCCGCCGACGCCGAAACGACTCAATCTGGACTCGCGACAAAAGTCCTATCGCCAGGCAAAGGCACCGTTCATCCCAAAGCCACCGATACCGTTCGCGTCCATTACACGGGATGGACGACCGACGGCGCCATGTTCGATTCTTCAGTCCAACGCGGCGAGCCCGCGCAATTCCCGCTCAATCACGTCATTGCAGGCTGGACCGAAGGCCTACAGCTCATGGTCGAGGGCGAAAAACGACGCCTCTGGATTCCGCAAGACCTAGCATATCGCGGTCAACCCGGCGCACCCGCCGGCATGCTCGTCTTCGACGTCGAACTTATCGCTATCGTATAAACTCATTGCTATCGTATAATCTATTATCATTTATTATACCGATTATACATTGCATGCTTTTCCCCGCCCAAAGGGCGGGTTTCTTTTTATCCAAAGCCCCGCATATCATCTACCATAAATATCATACATAAATGAACATACAGATTACACTATGTATTCCCCCCGCCAAAAGGGCGGGTTTCTTTTTATCCAAAGTCCCGTCGTATCATCTCTAATGTGTCATATCATTCTATGATTCAATCTACCCTATATAAAATAATTATCAATTAAACTTCACATAACCAGGGTGTTTGCCCGTCAAATGGTAAAACGATTCGCGCCGTTGCATGAGCGTATCGATGTCGTGGCGCGGCAAATCTTTCATGCCGCCAAGTTGGTGTGCAGCTAGCGAAATCTTTGCAAATTGTTCGAGCGATTCCATGCGGTAATACGCCGTGCGCAAATCGCCGCCAACGGTCAATGCGCCGTGAGCACGCAACAATAAAGCATCGTGGTGCGACAAATACGGCGCGATTGCCTCGGCAACGTCGTCTGTTCCTGGCATGGCAAACGGCACGACGGGCACCGCACCAACGGTCAAAACCGTCTCGATGAGCCCATAACCGTCGAGTGCTCGGTCGGCTGCGGCAAACGCCGTCGCGTACGGCGGATGCGCATGCACGACGGCCCGCACATCTTCTCGATCGGCATAACATCGCAAATGCATCGCCATTTCAGTCGACGGTCGCCTATCGCCCTCCACGACGCGCCCCGCACTATCGATGACGACGAGCATATCGGGCTCGATCTCGCGCTTACTCACCCCCGACGGCGTGCAAACAATCGTCCCATCGTCGCGCCGCACCGACACATTCCCGTCGTTCGCCGCCACCCAGCCCTGCGACCACATCAAATGACAAACTTCACATAAATCTAGTGCCATCGTTCTCCTCCACGGCAAAAATTACCACAAACGCGCATTCTAGCACGCTTGCATGCCCGCGCAAACCGGCAAATATACGCCTTGCACCACCGCAAATTGTGTCGCCCTATATGACAACCTCGTGACAAACGCCGTCTATGATTCATACTGCGTCGCAACAATGTGATATGCGTGGATTCGTCGATTTCAATAAAGGAGGTTATCATGGATGCGCACGTCGATGCTTTTTCGCAAACAGCTACTTGGGGTCGATTGCACACTACCTCATGATTTATCGCTGTTTAGTATAATGATATACTCGACGACCTCACCCGCCGAGGCTATTGAATCCAACGTGCTTGCTTATTTCAAACACGATCTTAAATCATATATATTGAATAACAAATTTGTTGCTTTCATATTTGAATCGTCGATGCCCATCAGAATCGACTGTTTCGAGTTCGTCGCCTTTGCCTTCGGCATACGGCGACGGTTTGGCCTGCCCTCTGGGCAGCCCAATGGCTACGGCTATTGCGCCCTTGGGCGCAATACGCCTCCGCTGTTTCGGCTATTGCGCCCAAGGGCGCAATACGCCTCCACGGCCGTGCTATGTGCTCGGGCGCAAGCGCCCTTGCGCGCATACGCACGGCTTTTTTTCGATGGCAACCATGCCCGAAACGATGGCTCCGAAACTCGATCGACACAATGAACGATCACTCAACCAAACCTTATTATTGCTGGGCGAGTAGCCCCCAGCAACGCCGTGTGATGAATGAGTTCCGATCCATATTAAGCCCGTTAGGGCTTATGGCGAGTCGCCTCGGTACAGCCGGGGGATGAATGAGCTTCAATCCATATTAAGCCCGTTAGGGCTTATGGCGAGTAGCCCCCGGCAACGCCGGGGGTAAAAGAAGCCCTATTCCATATAAACCCCATTAGGGGTTTCCGAGAAGACAAACTATGAAAACGCCTATTTATATATTTACATTCATGTCGTTTATACATTGCAATCGCGATCCGAGCGCCGTATTGCGCAGCAATAGGCGCCAATTGCGTAGCCGTATTGCCCGTCGGGCAATAGGCGTAGCCCGAGCGCCGTATTGCGCAGCAATAGGCGCCAATTGCGTAGCCGTATTGCCCATCGGGCAATAGGCGTAGCCGACGCCGTATTGCGTAGCAATAGGCGGCGACAAAAAAAAGAAATTCGGTGAAATAAAATAAATTCCGAATTTTATTCGCCTTGAGTGCTGCTGTTTTGCGGCAATGGTGCGGGGCGAACAGAACCGTCGGTGGCGTGGCATTCGTCGTCGACGCAATACTCGTCGGGTTCGCAACCGCACAAGGCAATCGAAGAATCATCGGAACAAGCGGCAAATACGAGAAGAACGTACAAGAAAAGTGGGAAGTAATAGAATTTCATTTTGTATCCAGAGAACTAACCTTGTGGGAGGACGGCTTGATTGTGTAGGCCAGGCGAGTAGGGGTGTTCGCCGTCTTCGTCGGGTGTGATGGTGTCGTGTGGGACGAGGGCGTCGCGGCCTTGTTCGTCGCGCGTGCGCTTGTCGGCTGGGGGGAGGGCGGCCGAGATGCCGTCTTTGCCCGTCATGTCGGGGACGTTGACGGCGTGGATGCGCGTGTCGCCATGCTTGAGTTCGATGGCGAAGTTGCCGTTGGTTGCCACGTGTTCGGCGATGGCGTCGCTTTCGTAAGCGCGGCCCGTAATCGTGAGCGCTTCGAGCGGCGTGCCGGTCGGGTGAATGACGAGATAGATGTTGGGCGCAAGGCAGCCTGTGAGCGGCAAAGTGGCGTTGCCAACGGTGAACGTGAGATTGTCGAGGCGGATTTGCGATGCCGTTGTGTTGTGCAGCTCGATGAACTTTTGCTGATTGCTCGCCGTGTGCTCCATCTTTTTGTCGGCGATGGGATTGGTGAAAACTTCGCTGATTTCAATCGATTCGGCAGTAGCGTTAATGCAATCCGACGTCGTGCATGTGTGTGCGATGCAAGTGCCCGATGTACAGTCTGAATCATTTTGACACTTTTTGCCGTTTGCGCATGCGGGGCACGAACCGCCGCAGTCGATGTCGGTTTCGCCGGCGTCGAGTTTGCCGTTGGTGCAGGCATCGGGCGTTGGCTCGGGGGCAATGCAACGTTTTGATTCTGTATCGCAGACGAGCCCGTCTTTGCAGTCGGCGGTCGTTTTGCAAGTCTGTTGCGGGATGTCGACGCATTTCGATGTTTTTGTGTCGCATTGCATCCCGACGTTGCAATCGCTGTCGTCGGAGCAGAGTCGTTGCGATGGGTCGATGCACGATTTCGTGGCGTTATCGCAGACTTCGTTTGCGTTGCAGTCGGCGTCGGTGCGGCATTGCGCATCGGCGTAGTTGCGACATGTGAGCGTCGTCTGGTCGCAATACTGGTCTTTGGCGCAATCGAAGCGCGTCGAGCACGCTGGCACGCTGATGTCATCGCTTTGCCCGCAACCTGCAACGGCGAGCCCAATTATGATTCCAAAAGTACACTTTTTCATCGTCTCCTCCCGCGTTACGTCGTTCTAACGATCATAACATGTCGTTGCGTGCGGTTCAAGCAAAACGCAAAGCGGCGCATTAGAACGGAGGATTTTTTGCGCTTTCGACGATTTCGTCTAGGAAGCTCTCTTTCATGCCTTGGTTTCGCTCTTGGATTTCGCGAAACGACAAGATGAGGTCGACCGATGGGATGTCGGCTTCGATTGTGAGTTGCTCTTCGTCGAGGTCGAACGATGTCGGTTTTGGGGTACTGTCTTGTGCTTGCGCGGGCGCGGGCATGATGAGACCAAACAGCGCACAAACGCCTAAAACCGTGATGATTTGCAAGTTTTTGATTGTCGATCGCTTCATTTTCTCACCTATCGCCTATGAACGGGGCGTGCCCGCTATCGCCTGCTATGCTTGTTTTGTATCTAAAGTTCGTTTTGTGAGTTCGTTTCTCAAAATTGTATCTCGAGTTCGTTTTCCAAGATTGCATCTCGAGTTCGTTCTCCAAGATTTTGTCTTGAGCTCGATTATCAAGATTGCATTTTGAGTTCGTTTTCCAAGTAGTCCAGATTGTATCTTGAGTCCGTATCGTATTGCCTGCTCGGAATGCGCATCGCTTGAGTTCGCCACCGTCGTGTCTATCTCAGCCAGCCATCGTCTTTCGAGCGGTGGGGCGTCAAAACATGGCGCCTTTGACTGAGTCCGAGGGCACTTCAAAAACTGTGCCCATGGTACCATCAATCGACTCGCAAGCTGCCCGAAGAAGATTCGGTATTATCGTCAGAACTTGAATCTGATTCGTCACTCGATGAACCAAATAGGGCTTCTGCGTCGAGCATGGCTTGTAGCGTTTCGATGGCATCGCTAGTCGTTCTGATATAACCTTTTGCTAGAGCTTTATCTTCGCTCGAAGTCCAAAGCGATTCGGCGGTTTCGAAATGTTGTTTTGCCAGTTTGAGTCGATCCATGTCTTTCATGGGGAGCTGGATAATTTCGAAATTGAGGTATAGCGTGCCAAAGGCGAAGTCGACGAGTGCATTTTGAGGCGCGAGTTCTTTGGCGCGTATGAGGAGTTTTTCGGCTTCGGGTCCTTTGTCGACGGTCTTGAGTGTATTGGCCAGGTTGATGTGAGCGCCGACGTGGTTTGGATCGAGTTGCAATATATGTCGATATAACTCTTCGGCTTTTGCATAGTTACTCGCGTTATAATAAATATTTGCTCGCATCCACAAAGCTTCGATGAAATTTGGATTCAATGCAATGACATCGTCGAGCGTCGAGGCAATCTTTGGAATGAGTGAAACTTCTTCTGTGCTCAGAGCATCGTATATACGGGCGCGGAGAAAGAGAGCTTCTGCGTCGTTTGGGGCGATTTCGAGCGATTCACCGACGATGAAATCGGCTAATCGATATCGCTTTTTCTCGAATTCAGCCGATGCCAAGTAATAACGCAAACGCGCATTGGCTTCGTCTGTTTTGAGCAGTGCGCGACATTGACTAATGGCCGATTCGTATTGCGTATCGGCGATCAAAGCCTCGATCTTTGCATAGTTATAATTGAAGATATCTTCGTGCCTCGCGATCCATTGATTTGCCGTTTGTATGGCTTTGCCCGTATCGCCGTTTCGAATATCGATGCGAACGAGAGCGAGGAGGGCGGGGTAGAAGTTGGGTTCGGCGCCGAGTGCTGATTCATAGGCGCTACGAGCCATGACCATGTCGGGTTTTCGTTCGTAGAGCAAACCCAAATCGTAATGTGCAATAAACGCCTTTGGATGGGTCTTTGTCGTTTGTTGTAACGACGTAATGGCTGCGCTGAGTTGGTTGCTATCGGCGAGTTGTAGAGCGCTTTCAATATCTGCCGAGGCGGCTTCGATATCTTTGACGGTGTCGTTTGCAAACGTCGTCTTCGATGGTGTGACTTTCGGTTTCGTCGTCGTTTTTTTCGACGTATGCGAGGCGGCAGTTTCGGTATTTTTTTGATCTTTAGAAGCACACGCCCACGACGTCGAGGCGATGGCGGCGATGAGCACTATCAGAAAGAAACGTTTCATTTGGAATCATCTCCTTTGAGAATCGCGTCGAGTTCGGCTTGTGCCTTGGCTTCGGCCTCAGATTTTTCGGCTTCTTGACGTTTGAATTCCGACGGCGTGAGCAATACATTGGCGTGATAATTGTTGACCATAGGCGCGAGCCTTTCTTGAGCACTTGCCGTGCGGTCGAGTTGCTTGAGACCGTCGAGGCTCTTTTCGGTCCATTCCATGCTGATGCCAGCGAGTTTCGATGCATCGATGGCATTTTGGTACATCTTAATCGCTTCGTCGCGCGTACCCGTTGCCATATCGCTCATGGCCGATAAGAATGCCAAATGGTTATCGCTACCCGAACGAATATCGCTTGGGCATGGCATATCGTCGAGGGAAAGCACGAGTTCGTGCATCATGCGAGCGATGGCATATCGCGATGCAATACCCCAAACGGGGCTATTATACGTCATGACTTGGGCAAATTCGTTATAGATGCGCTTCATCTCTTTCATGTGTTCTTGGAGCTGCGTCATCATCGATTTCATCTTGCCCTTGATCGGCGTATCTCTCCAAGTTTCATATTCCATTTCGGCGAGTGCAAAGGCGGCTTTTGCAGCATTATCGCGCCCGATAGCGCCAGCCGACGACGGCGCATTTTGATATAACGTTACAGCTGTTTGATAATATGATTTTGCCGTTTTAATATCATGCCGTCTATTATGCGATCGCAAATAATCGGCTTCGGAGACATACGAAGCAATGACATAGGCTCGCATGCTCGGATCGGAGGCATACTTTTTTCGGAAATCTTTGAAAATGCGTTGTGCTTCTGCGATTTGCCCGAGTTCGGCATAGGCTCGCCCGGCTTCGTAAAAATATTGTGGCGCATCCGATTGCCCAGGATAGTCGCGGTGGTAGCGTTCGAGGAGCTCAGCGGCGCCCTTTTTGTCTTCGATGAGCAATTTAATGCGCGCGGCGTTGCGCAGTGCATTGACTCGGTATTTGAATTCTCTATAGAGCGGTTTCTTGTTGTTGTAGAGCGACAAGAAACTGTCGATAGCCGTATCGAAATCGAAGAACATTTCGGCGTTGACGCCGATGCGATAGAGTGCACTGACGGCTTCTTCGCTTTCGCCATAATCCGAGATGACGCGGCGATACATTTGCATAGCGCTATCGTAGTGTTTCATCTGCTCGTATGCATAAGCGGCGTTGTATAGGGCTCGGTTATTGTGTTCGAACGTCGGGTTTTCTTCGATGATTCGAACAAATTCTGCCGCCGCTTCGAGATATTGTTTATTGTCGAACAATTTAAACGCCTTTTGGAACAAGGCGTTATATTTCTTATCTTTGAAGCGCGTATTGAGCACGGAATCGGAGTCGGCACTGCCGAGTTGCATGCTGCCAAATTGGTCAGACAATTGTGCAACTTTATCGAGATCGCCTCGCAATTCATATTCTGCAATGATGATTTCTGCAGCACTGACGGCGTGTTGCGATGCAGGCGACTTTTCGATGATTTCGAGGAAGCGTTGTTCGGCTTTCTCGAAGTTGCCATAGTTATAATAAGTAATGGCGTTGTCGTAGCGATATTGTGGCGCGAGTGCCGTCGGATCGGTTTCATTCTTGCCCGATGCAATTTCGATATCGCTGAATCTTTCGCGAGCATCGATGAGTTGTTGAACGTCGTCGGGGATGACGCTCAAAAGCGATCCGCCTTTGCGATTCTTGAGTTCTTCGTCGATTTCGTCTTTTGTATACGATGTAATGGCTCCCGAGAGCAAAATACTCGTCGGCGCTTCGGTAAGTGTCATTTGATGTCGATTGACCCGTTCGATGAGCATTTGTAGCGGGAGAGCATTGACGTAATTCGGATCGGTTTGCGCCTTTTGGTTAATCGAAAACTCGTAGGCATCGGCAATATAACGTGCGGCATCGGCTTGAAAGCGAGAGTTTTCAATATCGCGAATGGCCATAAATGCAGAAATCGATTTCTCGTATTGCTCGGAATAGTAATAAGCCTGCCCGAGGAGGTAACGATAATTGTATATTTCTTCGTCGTTCGGATACGTTTTAACAAACGATGCCGTAATCTCTGCCAATTCGGCATTTGTCGTTCTGACTTCGCGTTGTGCGTTTTCGAGTTTTATGCTGGCGGCTTGTCGTTCGATATCGTTTTGAGCGGCGTCGAGGGCTTCTTCGGCGATGCGGACGTTATCTTCGGCTTTCAACACGTTATCGTGATAGGCGATAATCGAATTTTTGAGTGCTTGTTGCGTCGCTTGATTGGCGTTGGCAATCGCTTCGAGATTGCCGTTTCGCTCTTGGCAAGCGTACCATTCCGAATCGATGCCGATGCGTTTGTCGATAGAACCTTGAACTTGAGCGGCTTTGTCGAGTTTGCCCGAATAATTGAGTGCTGCGACATAGACGCGTATGACATCGGGCATATCTTCGGCGCAATCTTCGCGCTCGATATACGCTTCGTATGCTTGTGCTGCATATTCATAGCGGGTTTGTTCCATGAGCGTATCGGCGAATTTGCGCAATACTTCAGTTTCAAACGCGGCCCCCGTGTGGAGGTATTTGTCGAATCGTTCCATCCCGAAATCGGGGTCGATGGCGACGTCGTCCGACAAGTCCCAGTCTTCTTCGGCGAGGGCCGCCGCCATGAAGTCGATGGCCTCGGCTCGGAGTGCACTGCCGTTTTCGACTTTATCGGCATAACCGACGAGGGCGATGAAGTCGTGGATCATGCCGTCGTAATCTTCGGTATAATATTCGGTCCATGCTTTGCGGTAGAGTGCTCGGTCGTATATCGCTGAGTCTTTGCCCACTTCGACGGCCTCGGTATAGTATTTGAGCGCTTCGCTCCACATGATTTCGCCTTCGAGCCCCAAGATGGCATCTTGCGATTTTGAAAAGTAGTATTCGCCGATGCGCGTGAGTACTTCGGCCTTGCGGGGATTGTTGGGATAGGCGGCAATGAGCTGTAGGAATGTGTCGCGCGACGCCTCGTTTTCGCCCATTTGCCCCTGGCAATAGCCCTTGAGATAGAGCGCACCATCCATCTGATCATAGTTTGGGAAATTCTTTTGCAACTTGTCGATCGTGTCGAGCGCTTGTGTAAAGTCGGGGTGTTCGGCCGATCCATCCGACGATAAATATTCATCGTCGCTTCGTTCGTAATACAATCGAGCTAAGCGATATAATATATCGGCAGATTTTTCATGCGTTTCGCCATATCGTTTCAAAAACGATTCCATGCGTTCGATGACGTTTTCGCGCATCGCCTTTTCGTCGTTGCGAAGTGCCGTAATCTTCTTTTGATAAGCGGCATCGACGCTCGAAATTCGGTCTTGATAATCCGACATGAGATTGCGGCGCAAATCGAGTTTATACGTCTGAATCTCGTGTTTATAACGCGCAGCGGCGTCTTTATATGCTTGATATGCCGTGACCGTCTTCTCGTCGGCAGTTATCAATTTGTCGTTGACATTGCCGTCGTCGCTTGCCTCGGGGGCGTCTTGAGCAACGGCATCGAAATGCGGCCATAGACCGACCAGGCAGGTGAAGATGATTTGGGCAAAACGCCGTTTTCGATTGGTCAGCCGTTCATTCACTGTTCGTTCCCTTTGTCGTCGTCTGGCAATTTGCCTTATCTATCGTCGTGTGTTGTACCATTTACATACCATGTCGCGATTGCATTCAATGTCGTAACATCGATTGGCAAATCACAAAATGAGACACGCAAATCGAGTGCTCGCCATTTTAACATCGCGCTATGGAGACTGTGTATCGCCAGATTCTTTGAGAAACTGCTTAAAATCTTGTTCGAGAACTTCGCGCTCTTTTTTTCGCTCATCGAGTGTCGCCGCGAGTGCTTTAGAACGCGCATCTTTGAGTAGCCATGCGATATCGACCATGCCCAAATCGGCATTGAGTACGATTTCTCGCACTTGCGCATAGACGTCTTCCCAATACCTCACCGATATATCGCCAGCCGTTTCGCCGACTTCGGCTTTCATACTAACAAATCGCGACTTTTCTGCTTCGACAAAAGTGATTTCGCGTTGCAACTTTTCTCGCAACTCCGTAGCTCGCTTTTGCAGTGCCGCCTCGAACGTTCGATCGAATGCATCGAGTTGCGTCAATATGCGGCGCGATGTTTCGATGAGATTGGAATACGTATTGTTGACGCCTTTTTGCATATCGCTTGCCCATCGCGCTTGCAGTGCCTCCTCGAGGGCTTGAGCCGAAGTGAGATAGGTGCTGTGCTGTTCGCGACTTATCGATGAATTGCCGCGAATCTGGGCTATTTCGCCGTTGAGCTTCGCCAAATCGTCGTTCATAGTTTTGAGTTTCGCCTCGAGTGCTTCGATGCGAGATGTAATCTCGGATTTCTCGGATTCAGTCATATTGGCGACTTTTCCAGAGCTAATCCACGAACGAAGAACTTGGATTTTATGCGTGATGTTGTCGATCTTGAGGCGAATGTGATGTTGATTGCTTTGTCGCGACTCGCGAGCTGCATTCTGTAGCGATGCAATGATTTCGCGTTCGACCGATGACCGCGGCAAGTGTTCGAGCGTCTTGATTTCTTCGCTCAAATTCGGCAAATTTCCGCTATATGCTTCGGTAAATTCATACCCTGTCAACAATACCGATATGCGAATATCGCGAGCACTATTGGAATATCGTTGAAACTCGGGCAAATTGCGCAAAGTATCGTCGTCTTGTAGAGCTGCGCTAATTTCGGCGATGAGGATTTCGGAGTCATTCGTATTAGAATCGGTCGCGTGCAATGCACTGAGCATGCTTTCGACTTGGTTGACGTCGCTACCGACGGCGACGACGCCTCGCGCTTGTGCCGGAATGATATTCACATTATTATATTGTTCGGACTCGATATAACTTTTGACGCGCTCTCGATGCGAGTCCAAGTTTTTTGCCTCTTCATCCATCTTTGCCATGATGGGATCGAATTCGTTGACTAACGTTTGATACGTTGCCACAGCCTCGTCGTATTGTCCGAGTTGGCGTTTGATATCGGCTAAGAGGCGTCGCGTTTCTAGCGCATGTGAATCTTCGGGGTATGAAAGCAACAAGAGTTCGAAGCTCTGTTGCGCCATGACGTAATCTTCGGCTCGCAAAAGCGTCCACGCCATTTCGTATAAGACGGTCGGAAAATATGTACTCTTGTCGCCGATTCGCTGGTATTCCTGAGTTGCCTCTTTCCACTGACCTTGTTCGTAGTACAAGCGAGCTTGTGCCAAAATGGCGAGTTCTATGACTTGGGCTTTCGATCGAAATTCGACTGTCGTCGTTTCGACGGATTTAAAGTGCGATAGTGCCGATGTATAATCGCCGGCAATCGTATCGAGTACGCCTAAAAGATATTGGGCTTTGACTTGCCATTCATCCGACGAACGGAGAGAGGCGAGGCACTTCCGAGCGAGTTCGTAATCGCCTTGAAGAAACGACGCACGCCCCATAATGTATAAATACGATGGATGTTGTGAAAAGTCGGATACATCAGCAAGCGCCATATTGACTTCGCTCCAGTTCCCAGTCTTTTGTGCGACTTGGAGCAGGAGCATTACGCCTTCGGTGCGCTCGTTGCCGCGCCCTGTCCGGAGCAAATCGATGAGATATTGTTGGCTCAGTAGATAATAGCCGTTTTCATAGAGCGATCGCGCTAACTCGAGCTGTGCCGTCTGATATCCAGCTTTCCCGCGCCAATCCTCTTGCGCCAATATATCCATATATATATAACTCGCTCTTTGATAATCACCTGCCGCTTGCATCGTCAAGCCTTCCGCAAGGCGTTCGTCGAGCGATTTCGATTTCATGCTTGGATTATGGCGAGCGTATTCACTCGATAACTGCGTCAGTTGTGCCTCGATTCCGATTAACGTTTCGTCGTAGGTTACCGAATAGGCCGACGAAGACAATAATAACGCGGGCACCATAGCACAAAAGATTCGACCGATTTTCATTTGATTTCCCTATTACTCGCTCTTTTGCGCTTTCTTATCGTCTGAATCGGGCACCAAATCGAATTGTTCGTATTGATACTTTACGGTCGGGCGCTTTTCATAAGCCGTAAAGAAATTGCCAGCTTCTGCCGCCGTCACGACGAGTTCTGCCGTCTTGCCTTCGTCAACCGTAAAGTCATACCCCGATTCGACTCGGAATGTATAATCGTTCATATATTGAAATACGCCCCACGGCTTGCCTTTGTAGACATAGAGCACGGAGAGCTGATGCGATCCTGGCGAGAGCAATTGATCCGATATGACTTCATCGTCGAGTTTGTTCAACGCGCCACTTGAGTCGTCGCGCACGAATACGGGTTGTTGATCGATCGCATAATAAATTTGGACGAGGGAATATTGACCGCCCATCTTATTCTTGTGGCGGATTTGGATACGCGAACCGCTTACCGATCGTTGGAGCACTTCTTCGCGCAAGAGCATGAGGCGGCTCTTCGTCGTAAACGTATCTTCTTTGAGCGTGTCGACGCTCGTGCCGACTTCTCGGATTTGCTTCTCGAGGCGAGCCGTCGTAATGGGCGACCCACCAGCCGAGCCAGATTCCGATTGAGGCAACTGCGCTTGCGCATCTTGTGCGCCTTCGCCCGTCGCTTGAGCATCGCCCACTGCTTGAGCATCGCCCACTGTTTGGGGCGTCGTCGTTGCATTATCTTGGGCAGCATTCGGGGTGCCGGCCTCTGCTGGAGTCGTCGAAGGCGCAGTATTGGCTTGCGCTACTGGATTCTCGGCCGTCTCGGGCACTTGCCCAAAAACAGTCGATGTCGAAAACATCACCGTGCAAAATATAACTGCTCTTGCGAATACTCGCATAAACCCTCCGAACAACTGAGCCGACAAAAACGCCGACTTTCGACTCGACATAACTAAACAAAACTATCAAAAATATCCAATTTTTATGAAGTCCTCTGCGCTACGTCGTTGGAAATACCGATGAATCCTGCGGTGTCGCATCCGCTTCGCCCTTGTGGGCGCGAATGCATATGCCAGAATCGTGCCGAACCATTTCGCTACGACTGTGCTTGCTCAATACCGCCTGATCGTTGAGGCAGTGACGGCAGAGAAGGGGTTTGTCGAGTTTTTTCGGTGAAAACGGCAAAAAGTCTTGGGCGCCACAACGCGAACACGTAAAGGGATACTCTTTTGTACTCAGGCGATTGCGCTTTGCCCAATCTTCGCCAAACAAATTCTCGGCACATTGACGACACAAGATTTGTCCATTCGTCTTGGGCACAAAAGGCAATGTATCGGTGTTCCCGCAACGTTCACATCGCACATCGACGCGGACTTTCGTGCCGTGAATGACGTTTGGATGGTGTTTCGCATAATAGGCTCGTGACTCGGCTTTTTGCTCGCGCTCGGCATTATGGCACTCGCGGCACAAAACGCGGCTACCCGGATCGGGCTTAAACGGCACTTTGTTTTCTTTGCCACAGACGGCGCAAATAATCGTATGCAAAACTTTGCCACGCACGCGCTCGACATTCGGGTTTTCCATGCATTCGTGACAAAGAACGGCACTGCCCTCGAACGGTCGAAATGGCACAGTATCGTGCTTCCCGCAGTGGCTACAAACGATGTCGTATGTCTGACCGTCGCCGTGCAAATGCGATTCGTGCGCATCGCCCGACGGGCGACGCGTCGCATGGAGGCAGTCTTTGCAAAGCAGTTCGCGTTCGGGCGACGGCTTAAACGGTACGCGTACAGCACAACCACAACGGTGACACGTACCATCGAAATATTGGGAATCTCGCCGATCCCTCGCTTCCCTATCAAAATTCATTCGCGGAGACCGCCCATCGCGTCTCGCACCTTGTTGTGTACGTCGTTCGTTCACCATAAAATCTGCCTCTACTTCTATGCGATTGTCAAAACAGCGTGAGTGCCTATCTAGACACACACATCGGCACACTTGTACGCCTATCGCCCCGACTTGTCACATCTTTTTGGCAAACATGTGCCGTTTTTCGCTCAATTCACCAACGCCCTTCAGATGCCGCTACAGCGCCCAAAACAGCAAACGCATCACCGGTTACATCTGCGCCCAAAACAGCAAACGCATCAACAGTCATTTCTGCGCCATTTTCATCGTTCTGCCTAAACTACACAATTTCGGCAAACTATGTTATGGGGCTATGCCCTCGATTTTGGGGTACGATGCGTTTCGGCAAACTTTTGGACATGCCACATGCAAGATAATAAGAGCAAAAAACAGAAACCTACAAAACGCGACGCCACGAGGCCGAAAACCGAAGCAAATGCAAAGTCGCGCTCCGCTAATACTGCGTCGAAGCAAAAGTCTTCAAAGGCGCAAACGACGCCGGCGAAATCGAAAAGGACTCAGACAAAGTCTTCAAAACAAAATTCGAAGCCAGCCAGTAAACAATCCGAAAAATATGAACATTCACTCGTTACGACGCATAATGCTCGAAGAATGAAGCCAAAATCGAAAGCTTATAGATTTGGCGTGGCCATGGCGTTCATCGCACTCGGCGTCGTGCTTTTTCTCATGTTGTTCAGCTTCACGGCTCACGATCTGGCCGATTCCCCCGAAAAGATGAGCAACATCTTCGGAACGCTCGGGGCACACGTCGCCAATGTCATGCTGCAACTCTTCGGCGCCGGCGCATTCCACTTCTCATTCGTATGCCTCGTCATTGGCATTTGCATCTGCAGCGGCAAACAATACGACGTCAAAGCAACCGAAATCATCGGTCTGTGCTTGCTCATCATCGGCACAGTGCCACTTTTGGCACTCGGTTTTGCTGGGCAAACGATCCTCGATCACGCACCAGGCGGCGTATTTGGGCAATGGCTCTACGCACTCATGCAGCCGCAAATCCCAAGCGTCGCCATCGTATTGGGTTGCGCCGTCATCGTCCTATTCGGCTTTCTACTCGTCACCGATATCCGACTCAAATCGTTTATCGTCGGGCTCTGGCGCGCCATTGCATGGGTTTTTGTCACTTTAGCACGTGCATTGGTGCGCCCATTCAAATCCGAAAAACGGCCCGCGCAAACCTCCCCCAGCGATGCATCGCACGGCGATAATATGTCACCCACACACGCGATTGCCGCCACAAATGAAACATACGATAGCGGTAGCCTCTACTACGAAGATACCCCGTCGCAGCTCCTCAACGGCGTCGCATGCGACCTGCCCGAACGCGTTGCCATGGCTCAAGAACGCGACGGCGTCGACGATTTCTCGGCATTCGACGAAAGCGACACGACCGATGCGCCCAATCGGCAAATCTACGACGGCAATCTCAGCGAAGTTTTCGACGATTCGCCCATCGCTGACCAAGATTCACTCCCACCCGACGACGATTCATCGCCCAATCTCGATGTCATCGATGCGACCGACGATCAACCCGAGGCGCAATCTCCCACCCACGACGATGCCCCCGACGAGGCAAGCCAATGCATCGACGCCACGACCGACGACGCCACAAATTCAAAAGCACCCGTCACGCGCATCGAAAAAACGCCCGAAACGCTCGGCGATATCATGGCGCGTATCAAAAAAACTGCTCCAAAATCGCGCTCGATTCGCCGTTCGCATTCCGTTCCTGCACTCGAACCCGAATTTGAATTCGATTCGATCTTGACGCCCGAACAGCTCCAACAAGCCAAACAACAGTCGCACGCCGCGCAACCCGACGTTCGCGAAAGCGAAAAAGTCGACGTCACACCGCGCACGTCTGTTCTCCAAAATTGGAAGCCACGCTCCATCGACCGGCGCACGATGCTCGCCCAATCCGCCGCGCAGTCGCTACTCGATAACACTGCAGGCAATTCAAACGCCGCGCGCGATCCCCAAACTGCCATCGTCGCCCCCCCCACTCTCCCGCCCGAGCCTCAAAACGTCACCCGCGACATACTCGCTCAACTCGCCACGAGCGATTTCGACATTCATTCACACGTCACGCCCAGCCCTGCCAGCGATCCACTCTCGCAAAAATGTGCAAGCGCAAACTCTGCCGTCACTCGCATGGCTGTCGATCGACCCAATATTGAAAACGAAATCGCCGCCCCTCAAAAGAGTGCAAATTCCGCCGTCACTCGCATGGCGCTTACGCCCATCGACATTGAAACGCCCTCCGACGCCGTCGATCCATACGACGATACTGCTCAAGCGACATTACCTCCAATTAATCATCGCCATTCCATTCATTCTATTATCGATGAATTGGAAAATGACAATTTCGACGACGAAAGTGATATCATCAATGAAATCGATCATATCGGTTTCAATCTACAAAATGCCGATAGTCGCAAAGGCGATCCACAACACGTCACATTTCGCAGAAATAATGCATTCGATCTCGTCAACGACGACGCCAATCACGCCGATCATATCGATGCGCCCAAGCAAAATCATACAAATATGCCCAACGATCTCGAACAATCGGAGCAATGGCGCGCGCTCATGGCCGATGCAAATCCCGACTTCCTATTCAATCACGACAAACCCGTCGTGCGAAAGCCCATCATGCGATCTATTTCGCAAATCGACAAACCTGCCGTGCATGCGTCCGATCAAAAAACGCGCATTCCGACGTGCGTGCCCGTCGACGATTATATCAGTACGGAAACACCGGCGGCAATTCATCCGTGCCGCGCCGATGTCAATAAACAAACGGCGCAGTCTGCAAATCCATCGAATCAGCTCGCTTTTAGCGTTGCCGAAGAGAAAAAACGCCCCAGCGCGCAAGAACTCGACAACGTCGACAACTCGCGCCGCGAAGGTCAAACGCATAAAGATTATTCTTTGCCGCCACTTTCAATCTTGCATTATGAACAAAAGTCTGAAAAGGGATTTGAACGAGAATCGCTCGATTTATATGCAAAGAAGATTAAAGAAAAGCTCGAAGAATATAAGGTCTATGGTGATGTTATCAATGTATGCCCTGGCCCCGTCGTCACGCGATTTGAATATCTCCCCGCACCCGGTACAAAGGTTGCAAAAGTTGAAGGTCTCTCGAAAGACCTCATGATGGCTCTCGAAATCATGTCGATACGCATTTTGGCACCTATCCCCGGCAAAAATGTCATCGGCATTGAAATCCCAAACGAACATAGAAATACGATTTATTTCAAAGAAGTCGTCGGTTCGGATGCTTTTCAAAATGCAAAAAGTTTACTCACGATAGCCCTGGGCAAAGACAGCGAAGGCGAACCCGTCGTCAGCGATCTAGCCAAAATGCCTCACTTGCTCGTCGCAGGTACGACAGGAAGCGGTAAATCCGTCGGCATTAATACAATGCTTTGTAGCCTTTTGTATAATGCCACTCCCGACGAAGTCAAACTCATCCTCGTCGATCCAAAAATGCTCGAACTCAGCATTTATGCCGGCATTCCGCACCTCCTCGTGCCGCCTATTACGACACCGCACGAAACCGCCGCCGCACTCGAATGGGCATGCGATGAAATGGATGAACGCTATCGAAAACTCGCTTCGTTCGGCGTTCGCAATATCGCAGGTTATAATCAACAACTCCAGCAACCAACGCTACCAAGCGCGATTGAATGTGTCAAACAAACCGACGAAAACGGCGATCCACTCTATAAACCCATGCCGTATATCGTCATCGTCGTCGACGAATTTGCCGACCTCATGATGGTCGCCGGAAAAGAAATTGAAAAGTCAATCGCCCGGCTCGCTCAAAAAGCCCGTGCAGCTGGTATTCATATTATACTTGCAACGCAACGACCATCGACAAATATTATTACTGGTGTCATCAAAGCAAACTTCCCCACGCGGCTAGCTTTTAAAGTCATGACGCTCACCGATTCGCGCGTCATACTCGATCAACGCGGCGCAGAAACATTACTTGGAAACGGCGACAGCCTCTTCCTCGCGCCTACTGGCGCACTTACGCGCGTTCACGGCGCCTTTGTATCCGACGACGAAGTACAAGCCGTCGTTGCATACCTCGCTCAACAACGCGAGCCAGTATATAATTATGACATTACAACGCCAAAAGACGAAGACGCCGACGAATCTTGCGCCTCGATGAGCGCCTTCGATAAAGATAAACTCGATGATCTATTCGACGAGGCAGTCGAAGTCGTGCGCGAAGCCGGCCAAGCCTCGGCATCTCTATTACAACGTCGGCTCGGCATCGGATTCAATCGCGGCGCCAGACTCATCGAACAAATGGAGCGACAAGGCATCGTCGGTCCGGCTCGCGGGCAAAAACCACGCGAAGTGTTAATGTAATATAAATATATACATTATATTGAAATATATAATTTATTTTGTGTGTGTTTCGTCGGCTATTGCCCGTTGGGCAATACGCCTCGCCGTGCGGCTATTGCCCGTTGGGCAATACGCCGCCGTGGCGTGCTATTTCGCTTCGCTCAATACGCACGCCTTGCTCGGCTATGTGCTCACTTCGTTGCGCGCATACGCCTCGCCGTGCGTCCAAACACCATTAGGGGATTCCGAAAAAACGGCAATCTTTAGAATGCAATAGCCCCGCAGGGGCGAATCGCCGACTAACCGACGATGTGAATCTTAGCCCATCGGCGTTTGCCGACTTTCAAAACGACATCGCCCGAGGGCAATTGCGTTTTAATATTTTGATAGGCGACTTCGCCATCTTTTTTGACGCCGCCACCGGTGATGAGACGGCGAGCTTCGCTCGTCGACGGTGCGAGTTTTGTGTCGACGAGGACGCGAATGAGATCGAGCGAACCATCGACTGCCGTAAGCGTAAATTCGTCGATATCGGTGGGAATCGACTTGCCCGAAAATTGGGCTTTCCAAGCCGCCGATACGCTTGCCACTTCTTCGGCTGGGTAGAACCAGCCCGCGATTTCGGCAGCCAAATCGTGTTTTGCTTCCATCGGATGCATCGTCGCTTTGCGTTGGGCGATTTCTTCGAGAGAGCGATTGCTGAGTAAATCGTAATAACGCCACATCAATTCGTCGCAAATCGACATGATTTTACCATAAATCACGTCGCATGGCTCGCTGATACCGACGTAGTTGCCGAGGGATTTCGACATTTTTGCGCCGATGAGTTTGCCATCTTCGACGCGTGCATCGGTGCCTTCCAATAGGGGCATGGTGAGGACGATTTGCGATTCCTGACCATATTCCTTTTGCAGTTGGCGCCCGACGAGCAAGTTGAAGAGCTGATCGGATCCGCCCAACTCGACGTCGGCGTGGACTTCGACGGAATCATAGCCCTGCAAAAGCGGATAAATAAATTCGTGTACGCTAATGGCTCGCCCGCTCGTATAGCGCTTTTTGAAATCGTCGCGCTCGAGCATGCGAGCAACGGTGTACTTGGCTGAAAGCGTGATGAGGTCGGTCGCGCTCATCTTGCCGAGCCAATGGCTATTGAAGACGATTTCAGTTTTGTCTTTGTCGAGGATTCTAAAGACTTGTTCGGTATACGTCTTGGCGTTGATGGCAACTTGCTCTTTCGTGAGGGGTTTGCGCGTTTCGCTTTTGCCCGTAGGGTCGCCAATTTGGCTCGTAAAATCGCCGATGAGGAAGATGACTTGGTGCCCCATGTCTTGGAATTGGCGCAGTTTGCGCAAAACGACGAGATGCCCGAGATGGAGGTCGGGCGCCGTTGGATCGGCGCCCAATTTGATGCGCAATGGCTTGTTTTCTGCCCGGCTCTTTTCGAGCTTTTTCTTAAACTCCTCGGGAACATGGTAATCGACGACACCGCGGAGAAGGACTTTGAGCTGTTCTTCGACGGGCAAAAATGACATCGGCTGACCTCTACACTTGCAAAAGGTTAAAAAAAAAGCCCCTGCACAACTGCAGAGGCTCAAAAAAAAGCGAGTTACGGGACTCGAACCCGCGACATCCAGCTTGGGAAGCTAGCGCTCTACCAACTGAGCCAAACTCGCATCCTCAACACAGAAGCTCATCAGAACCCCGTGTTACGCTCGCTTCTTATGCGCTTTGTGGGCACACGTCAAGCAAAAAGTGATCACTTTCGTCGTTTGCCCATCATTTGACGATTCGCTCAATCTTACAATTGTGCATCTTGTCTGTCGAATTCTTGTCATAGCTCACACCAACGATGATGATATCGCCATGCGAATATATCGACATTATAGGGCATTTTCGACACGAATTTGCAATAAATGGTGACGAAATATGGTATCGCCAAACGGTGCTCAATTTGGTATCTACGCCACGATGGCGCTTGGCTCAACGAAGCCATTTGCGCCAGCTCTTGTCGTGTTCTTAAAGGAGATTCGAGATGATGTCGCGAGACAAGAATTATCTTCAAACTAAATCGCCTAAATTGGTATTCAGTTTCCGTTCGGTGGCGTTGGCCGTGGTGGCTTTGAGTGCGTGCGCCTCGGTGCAAGGGTGTTATTGGGACGATAGCATCGTCAAAGAGTTTATCGGTGATCAAGGGTATCTCGTGACGTGTCGTGGGCGCTGTATTCACGAAGATATCGTCGCGAAAGAAGACTGCAAGGGCGATTACTATGTATGGGTCGAAGAAGTCAAAGACGACAAGGGCGACGACTCGAATAGCGACACTGCAGAGGGGGGAAACGATGGAAGTGGTGGAGACTCTGGAACAGAAGGCGGAAATGCGTCTTCGGCGCCCTATGGTTCGAAAAAAGCTGGTCGTTGCCTCATCCAAGGCAAAGCGCAATGCGAGGCAGTCGCAAAGTTGCCGGCTTATGCAGGCAAAGATATTCATTGGCTCGACTTAGACTTTCAGATGCTCGATTTGGGCGGTGGGCAATACGTTCGGTTTATTGCCAAAGAAGACTACGACCCACAAAACGAGCCGAGTGTTCGGAAAAACATGGAGGGCGATTACGTTTGCGGGACTTATGATGAAGTGACATCGGGGTTGTTGGACGAGATCGTTGGCGAAGACGGGAAGAAAACGTACAAATTTAATAGAGAAAAGGTGTCAGAACACACTTGTACGAAGGAACGCATCGATAAGATGAAGGCGTCGTTCCAAGGGCGCAGTTGCCCCGTCGTTTCAAATAAATGTGGATATGTCGATTTGCTTCGAAATGATAATAACGCGTTTGTCGATGAACCCATCGGCTTTTGTAGCAAATGCGACGTGCAACAAGTCATGTGCGATGCGAAATGCGTCGACTTGCAAAACAATGCGCAGCATTGTGGGCGTTGTGAAAATAAATGCCAAAACGGAGAGTATTGCAATCAAGGCGAGTGTG
>SFMP01000188.1 GCA_004554395.1 Myxococcales bacterium
CGGGCGGGGTTCCAAAATAAAAAAAAACGACGAAACCCGCACAACGCGCGGGGTTCCCAAATAAAAAAACGACGAAACCCGCACAACGCGCGGGGTTCCCGAATAAAAAAACGACGAAACCCGCCTAACGGGCGGGGTTCCAAAATAAAAAAAAACGACGAAACCCGCACAACGCGCGGGGTTCCAAAATAAAAAAACGACGAAACCCGCACAACGCGCGGGGTTCCAAAATAAAAAAAAACGACGAAACCCGCACAACGCGCGGGGTTCCCAAATAAAAAAAACGACGAACCCCGCCCAACGGGCGGGGTTTTTCAAAGAAGCACTACTTAATCGTTGCAGCCGAATACTTCTTCGCGACGTCTTTGGCATCTTCGAAGACCTGACTGCAATCGTCGTCGAATAAGTCTTCGTATTTTTTCTTGACTTCAGTGGCAGAACCACCACCAGTGCAGGCTTGTGCTTGATTATAATATCGATCGATCAATATCAAAGCAGCCATGTAGTAGCCCGAGTTTGTGAGCCGCGTCGCCAAGTTCTCGAGCGATCCAGCTTTTTTCTTCGCGTCGAGATAGTCGATGCATGCCTCTGCCAACGACGACTTATCTTTACCGTCGTCGTCGTCGTAAGCGCCGGCAAATGACTCAATGCCCTCTAACATATTTGCGCACGAAGATTTCGTCGAGAGATTGTCGTGTAGCTCCCCGACAATCTTGTGGATTTGCGGTTCATGTGTCTGATCGGGAATGTCATCTTCGCACGCTACGCAAACAAAACACAAAGAACAAGCGGCGATTAATGCGTAAATCGATTTCATGGATAACCTCTATAGTATTGAGTATTGCGTATCGCGAAACAGGCTTGCGCGGCGATCGGCGCAGCCTGGTAAATCAAAGACGACCAGCGACTTCGTCGCTCTACTGTTGTTTACTGCCACTCTCAACGGCTGCGCCGAGCGCCGCTTCCCAACCCTCGACCGACGTCAAGCCTTTCTTCGCATTACTCCACGACTTGGCGGCTTCGGATTCTGCATCCGTAAACGCGCCATCGCAAACGGTCATGCTCTCGTGAATCGTCTTGAGCTGAGCGTATGTATCGAGAAGCATCATCGAAGAAAGGACGTTGCAAGCGACATCCGATACCGAATTCCAAGCGCCTTTCGTCGCATAATTTTTGTAATCCAAACCAGCATTTTTGAGGTCTTCACCGTGTTCGGCAACGTATGTCGTCATCGCAGCGGTTTGAGCGAGGCAAATTTTCGCAGCATCGGTTTCGGTGCCCTTGGCTGCGACGAGTGCATCGTTGAGGCCTTTGGCTTGCGTGTAGATCGCCGGGCGGCAATCTTCGATATTGCGTTTGTTTCCATCGTCGTCGCTACAAGCGGCAAATGTACAAGCGAGAGCACCTATCATCAAAGCACAAATCTTTTTCATTTTGAATTCCTTTATAGTTTTGTCTACCGACTAGAAATTCTCTGGCTTTACGATAAAGAGTCAGAAAACGCCATACAGATTAGCGATCTGTGAATGAAATATCAATCATCAAACGCAAAATGACACACACAAACACCTACCATCGCCCCGATTTTGCCCCGCATCTTCTCCTGATTTATCGATTTTCCTTGGCGCCATTAGGCGGATTGTTAGCCTAAAACTATCAAAAGCATCAATTTGTTTGCAGATAATTCAAATTATTTGGCTAAAGTATGAATTTTGTTCATTTCCCGAATGAAAAAAGGCTTTCGATGCGACGTCGAAGGCACGACGAAAAATCGATGCTTTATCCTTTTCCAAAATGCTTATAAAGTAACCGTTTTTGATGTCGAGGCGATGGGCGAAATGCGCCCCCATCGCCCCCATATCCCTACATCTATCGACGTTCGATATTCGAAAAGCGACAAAAATGTCTGAAGAAATCATTAAAGATATCAATAAATCCGAAGAAAACTCGATAAACGATGATTCATCCGAATCTTCTGCAACCCCTCCCAACACAGACGACGATACGATCTCGGGCAACCCAAATACGGCCCCTAGCGAGCAAACAGAATCGAGCGCCGAGAATACAGCCCCTAGCGAGCAAACAGAATCGGGCGCCGAAACAGATTTGGCGAGCGATTCCATTCCCGAATCGATATCGACACCCGTCGCGATCGACGACGTCGACGAAGAAGCCGTGCGAGCGATTCAAGCCGAGTGGAAGGCAAATCGCAAAATCAAGCGGCTCACGCCGGTCAATGCACTACTCATGCTCGGCGTGCTTGGATTCGTGCCGTGGTATATCTATGGCGCACGGCAAGATATCGAATATTTCTTTTCATCGAGTGATCCCGTCGATCTCGGGCAAGTCGATGGATTTGCGATGGGCATCGACGACGAAGCCCCCGTCTATCCCGATAACCGCTATGTGCGCGTGCGCGGCATTCCCATTCGCCAAGTTGGCATTGGCATGCGCGACAATCCCATCAGTGGAACGGTCAAAAAACACGTCTATCAGCTCATGGGAAGCCCCGTCTACGTCGAAGAAAACGCCGAAGAATCCCAATATGCCGATTTCATGTCGAAGATGACGTCGACATTTCAGCCCGATACGATCGTCGATCCCATCGATATCGTCGGGCGTATGCGCCGATTCGATACCGCCGATGCGAAAAAATACGTCCCCATTCGCAACTACTATAGCGAAAAATATGGCACCGTCTTTTGCGAAAATATGTCGCCCAGCGAGCGAAAGCGCAAGGCGGCATTATTGGGGCGCGGTGGCGTATCGGTTCAAATCATGCCCGATGGTAGCGTCATACAAGCCGACACGCAAACGCACGATACGCTCATCGACGTCGAACCGCTACGCGGTCGATCGGCGACGGCATTGGGCAAAAATGGCACATTGCTACATTCTATCGATGCAGGCCTCACTTGGCGCAAAGCGACGGTGAGCGACGAAGTGTCGCCGCTAGCCATTGCCTACGACATTGCCAACGATCAAATCTTGTTTGGCGGCGCTCGTGGGTGGACAGGCCAAGTCGATGGAAAGGGCGTTTTCAACGCCCTGCCGCTCACTCAAGACATTCGAGACCTCGCTTTTACGGGCGCAGAACCCGATTCTGGGCTTCCAGCACTCATCGCCGTAGGCCGCGAAGGCTTGATCGAAGTGGCATATCGCACGGCGGGCGTCTGGTCACCGGCGACGATCGACAACCGACTAAGCTTCAACGGCATTATGCGCGATGGAGACGTTTGGTTTGCCGTCGGATCGAACGATACGCTCATGTACCGAAACGACGACTTGCGCGGTGCAGCCGATGGCTGGATCGAGTCCGTTTCGCCCGCGCGCGCGAAATGGCTGGGCATTGCCAAAATCCCCGGCTATGCCGTCGCCGTCGGTACAAACGGAAACGTCGCGCGCCTTAGCCTCTCCGATGCGCACTCGGGCAATGCCACGTGGACGACTTGGGCGCACGACGATGTGCCCGGTATCGATTACGACGCTGAACTACGCGCCAGCGCCGTTTCCGACGACGGCAAAACGTGGGTCGCCGTCGGTTCGCAAGGCGCCATCGTCGTCGCACACGCCGACGAAAACGGCAAATTTGGCGCCATTCATCGCATTTCGGGCGCCTACGACGCCTACGGATTCCTCGACGACTTCCAAAACGGCACAACTGCCGAAGCCGCACTGGCAGAAACTATCGCCCGCCATACAAACGAAGATTTCCACGACGTAACCTATGCACACGGCATGTTCTATGCCGTCGGCGAAAACTCGACGCTCATGACGAGTCGCGATGGGCATCATTGGCAAAAACGCCCAGTCCACGTCAAAGGCAAAGCACTGCGATCTATAGCCTTCACGCCCGATGGCACAGGCGTTATCGGCGGCGAAAAAGGCACACTACTCGTGACATCAGATGCGGGCAAGATCTGGCGCACAAAGACTTCGCCGACCGAGCGTTCGATCTACGACATCGCCGTTTCGCCCGATTATCCAAACGGATTCGTCTTCGCCGGCGCATTCGGGCTCTGGGGCTTTTGCGAAACGACGGGCGAATCGAAGTGTTACTTGCGTTCCCGAAATGCCGATTTTCACTATCGATCGATCGAATTCGCCAAAGGCGCACAAAAATCATCGGGCTTGCGCGTCGTCGCCGCCGGCGACGACGATCACATCGACAAGATCGACGACGCTCCACGCGACAAAGTCGTCACCTCACTTTGGAATCCCCCAAGCGCACACATCGGCGCCATCGCACTCACCGACGACGAACTCCCTCTCAAACCCGATGCCCCACGTGGGCAAATCGAACTCGTCGCCGCCGGAAACGGCGGTATATATCGCTCCTACGACTCGGGCTATACGTTCAAACGCGAGCAAACTGGGCTGCGCTCCCCTATCCAATCGATCGCCATTACACCAAACGGTAGCATAGCCCTTGCTTTCGACGGCAAAGGGCAAGCCATCTACGATGCCGATGCTCGCCGACTCTGGAAGCCCATCGCACAAAACCCAAAACGACAATACCTAGGCGGCACGATCGTCAAAGACATCGCAAGCCCAAGCGCTTTCAATGCATTCAAAGCCTACCTCTTCGATCGATCTTGCATCTATGCCCAAAACTTATCGGCACTATCGAAACAGAATGCGATTCAAATCCCCGATAAAAATGCAGAATCAAATACAAATATCGATAGTAATATCGAACAAAATACATCCAACGCACGCAATGCCGATGCCCGCCCAGTTGCTTGCCTATCGCCCCAAGACGCCGCCAAGGGCCAAATACAATCGATCGTCGCCACGCCTACGGGCATTGCCATCGCCGTCGGTTCCGCGCTTGCGACACGCGTCGTCGCACTCGATGCCGCCGATCTCGGATCAGAACGGGTTATCGATGGCGACGATATCGAAGCCATCGCCACGCCATTTATCCCGCTCACGGGTCAATCGGTCGTCGCCAAATTCCCCGGCAATCTCGGCGATTACCGACTCATTTCGTGCACAGTATCCGATACCGCAGGCAGGCTAGCCATCGTCGACGACGCCCAACGCGTTCTGATCGACGCCAATGGATCGGTGACGCCAAACGTCGCCGATGCGATTTGCTCCGATGGCGACATCATCGCCCTGACCTACTCTGACGCCGATGTTTCGCAAGGAATATATCGCCTCAATGCCCTACGCGGCGATCAAACCGTCTGGTCGGTCGCCCTAGGCTTTGCCCCCCAAAGCGCTCGCATGGGGCGAAACGCCGCGGGGCGTTGGTGGATCGCCGTCGTCGCCCAAGGCGCAACCGATCCATCGATTCTCATGAGTTCCGACGGTCGATCGTGGTCATGGCGTCGCGACATGCTCATCGATTTTAATGCCGTCGCCACAGCGCAAAACACCGCCATCGCCGTCGGCGACTACGGCAGCATCTATGTCTCCGATAATGCCGGCAAATCGTGGACGCCAGCCCAAACGTCGTCAAAACTCACCCTCCGCGACGTTTGCATATCGTCCGATGCCTCGTTTGCCCTAGCCGTTGGCGACGGTGGCACCGTCTATCGCGCCCAAAACAACCTCCAACGCTGGACAAAGCTCAAATACAAACTCGACATCGACCTCACATCGTGTGCCATTGTCGAGCAAAACGACCGATTCCAAACCTATATCGCCGGCAAAGGTGGTGCCATCTACACTACGCTCGACCCAGAACTCGCCAAACTCGACCTCGTCCCGAGCCCAGCTGTCGAAGATATCTACAGCATGACCGCTCTCGAAACAGGCGAAGTCATCGCCGTTGGCGGCGTCTACCAAAACCCCGACACCATCTGCGAAGAAGGCTTCCTCGTCGAATCCGACGTCTCCCCTCGAAGCATTTGGACCACCATCCTATTCGCCTTGGCGCTCCTCGTCTTCTGGGCTTGGACGCTCAAAACATTCATCATCAGCGTCAAACATCGTCGCGATTTCGACGACGAATGACGCCATTTCAACTTTATATATTTGGTTTTCAATGTGCGCTCAATTTCAATATTGGGCGCACAATTTCAATATTAAATACATTTATTTTAACATTGAAATTTCTTTTAATATTTATGATTTCTTTTTATCCTCCCTCAACACATAGGAGATAACGACGATGCAACTCATCGGAAACATCATCTGGATCATTCTCATCGGCTGGGAATCGGCACTCGTTTGGCTCGTCGCAGGGCTCGTTTGCTGCATCACCGTCATCGGCATTCCCATCGGTCTCCAATGCTTCAAATTTGCCAAACTCTCGCTCGTGCCCTTTGGGCAACAAATCGTCGATCGCGGCGGCGCCACATCGATGATCGCCAATATCATCTGGTTCATCTTATGCGGACTCTGGCTCGGTCTCGGCTACCTCGCCGCCGGCGTCATTTTCTGCATCAGCATCATCGGCATCCCCTTCGGGCTCCAATGTTTCAAATTGATGCAACTCTCATTCATCCCCTTCGGCAAAGACGTCATCTCGACAAATTAGTGCGCTATCCCTTCCCGCGCCTTGACATCTCATCTCATCTTAGCCCATGACTTACCCCCGACCTGCCGGCCACCCCTCTCCATAAATGGCGATGGGGAATAAACATCTGCCTACGGCAGATGTGACATATTGGGCGATGGGGAATAAACATCTGCCTACGGCAGATGTGGCATATTGGGCGAGGGGGAATAAACATCTGCC
>SFMP01000189.1 GCA_004554395.1 Myxococcales bacterium
AAGTCTGCACATCCAAGCCGATCACGTCGTATTTATTGATATGTGCTTCGTATGACGGATCGCGAGCGATTTCGTAGGGGGCAAACAGATCGTGTGAATCGCACGAATTGTCGTAGTAGGCTTGGATCGTTTGCGCCGCCACCGTTTTGCCAAAACGCCGCGCACGGCTCACGCATACATATCGCGTCGATTTGTTGAGCCATCGATTGAGATACCCGATAATCCCCGTCTTATCGACGTATGTATCTTCGCTAATAATGCTCTCAAACCCGCCATTACCTGGATTGAGAAATCTGCCCATTGTAGCCTCCTCGTATATCGTGACACGCCGAGCGTGTTGCCGGCGGTGGGTGTCATTATAGGGTATTTTAGGAGCCATGGCGAGTGAGAGGGGGATGTGCTTTGGTTAGTGGAGCGTAGAGAGCCTGGGGCGTTGCGGGCGCGGCGATTGAGCGCCCGCAGAGGGGGGAGCGGCGTATTGGCGCATGCCAAAAGCCGCGCGGGGGGAGACTTCCCCCCGTGTTCCATGCCTTAACGTAGGCTTCACGCAGGTTGGCGGATTATGAGACGCGGACGCTTGGCGGATTGTGAGACGCAGACGCTTGGCGGATTGTGAGACGCAGACGCTTGGCGGATTATGAGACGCGGACGCTTGGCGGATTATGAGACGCGGACGCATGGTGAATTGGGAAAATGGCGTGTTAGCGGGCGCGAATGGCGAACTGCACGTTGACAATTGGCGCGTGAGACATTAGAGTGGTGAACCGTGTTTTTTGCGGGGGGCTTAGACGAGAAAGGGGTGTCCTGATTTATGGCCGGAAAGAAAATACGTTGCTCGTTTTGTGGCAAAGAAGAAAAAGACGTTCGCAAGCTCATTTTTCGCAAGGATACGCCGCGCGAAGGCGTTTGCATTTGCGATGAATGCACGATGAAGTGCATGGGAATGCTGATGCAGGAGGAGAGCAAGGCGGTCGAGGCGAAAGAGGAGACGATAAATGCGGCGGAGATGAAGCCGGCGCGTATTAAGGCGTTCCTCGATGAGCGAGTGATTGGGCAGGATCGCGCCAAAGTTGCGATGAGCGTGGCGATTTATAACCACTACAAGCGGATAGAGAACATCCACGTATCGGCCGATGACGACGTGCAACTGACGAAGGGCAACATTTTGATGATGGGTCCGACGGGTTGTGGCAAGACGCTTATCGCGCAGAGCATTGCGAAGTTGCTCAACGTGCCGTTTACGGTTGCCGATGCGACGACGTTGACGGAGGCGGGTTATGTGGGCGAAGACGTCGAGAATATCATCAAGAATTTGTGGATAGCGTCGGGGAAGAATATCGAGCGGACGGCGAAGGGGATCGTTTGCATCGACGAGATCGACAAGATAGCGACGCGTGGCGACAAGGGTCGCGACGTCGGTGGCGAGGGTGTGCAGCAGGCGTTGCTGAAGATGATCGAGTCGGGGACGGTGTCGTTTACGCCCGATAGTGGGCGGAATCAGCCGCCGAGTACGACGATACAAGTCGATACGACGAATATTTTGTTCATCTTATCGGGGGCGTTTAACAACATCGGGAGCATCGTGCAGAACCGAATTGGGACGAGTTCGCTAGGGTTCCACAACGAGGGTGCGCGGAAAGATTCGAACGATGGTGCGTTGCGGCGTTTGGTCGAGACCGAAGACGTGGTAAAATTCGGTTTAATCCCCGAATTTATGGGCAGAATTCCGGTCATCGTGACGCTCGACGAACTCGATGAGGATGCGTTGCTCAAGATTTTGTGGCAACCCAAGAACAGCATTTTGCGCCAATACGAGCGGCTTTTTGAGTTGAGCAATGTGACGTTGACGGTGACGGAAGATGCGCGTCGTGCGATTGTGCGCGAGGCGATACGTCGCAAGAGCGGGGCACGTGGGCTACGTTCGATATTCGAAGAGGTGATGCTCAATATTATGTATGAAGTGCCGTCGATGGAAGGCGTCGTCGGCGTGACGATCGACGAGGGCGTCGTTTTGCGCGAGCACGAGCCCGAGGTGACGTATTACAAACAAAACGCTTCTTAATTCTCAGCTTTATGTAGGCGGTAGAACTCCCTTTGCGATACATGGGGAGTTTTCGTCTTTTTTGGTCTAAGGACGTATGAGTAAATTTCATTGCGGTTTTATCGCGCTCGTAGGGCGCACTAACGCCGGTAAATCGACGCTCGTGAATGGTTTGACGGGCGAGAGAGTGAGCATCACGAGCCCGAAAGCGCAGACGACGCGCGACAAGATACGCGGCATCGTGAATCGCAAAGATGCGCAGTTCATCATCATCGACACGCCGGGTCTTCACTTATGGCTGAAGCGGGCGCTGAATCAGGCGATGATATCGCAGGCGCTTTCGACGCTTGGCGACAGCGATTGCGTGTTGATGCTCGTCGATGCGACGCAAGCCCTCACCAAGGAAGGCGAAATCGAAGAAATCGAGCGCGGGCTCATCGATGCGATTGCGGCATCGAAAAAGGACGCCATTTTGGCGATAAACAAGATCGACTTGCTCAAGGATCCGGCGCAGTTGCTCCCAATAATGGAAGCGTATTCGAAGGCGTTTGCGTTCAAAGAAATCGTCGCGGTGAGCGCACGAAAACGGCGCGAATTCGATACGCTACTCGATGCCATCGTCAAGTATCTCCCCGAGCAACCGGCGTTGTTCCCCAAGGCGTATTACACCGATCAATCGGAGCGATTTTTGGCATCGGAAATCATCCGCGAAGTCATCTATCGCCAAATGATGAAGGAATTGCCGTATTCCGCGGTCGTCGTCATCGACGATTTCAAATCGATGCGAGCTGAGAATCGGATCGATATCAAGGCGACGATATATGTAGAGCGCGAGAGCCAGAAGGCGATTTTCGTGGGCAAAGGTGGGAGTGCGATTAAGCAGATCGGAATCGAGGCACGCGAAAAGTTGTCGACGGCGCTCGATGCGGCGGTGCGCCTCGACCTCGTCGTGAAGGTCAAGACGGATTGGAGCGAGAATCCGAAAGAACTGAAGAAATTTGGCTACCTCATAGAGGATCAAGACTGATGAAAGAAAGATTGCCTATCGTCGCCCTCGTCGGGCGGCCCAATGTCGGGAAATCGCGCCTATTTAACCGCTTTCTGCGAGCACGGACGGCGATCGTCGAAAACACGCCGGGCGTGACGCGCGACCGCAACTATGGCACGGCCAAATGGGGCGATCACCGGTTTACGGTCATCGATACGGGCGGATTTGAGCCAGAATCGACCGATATCTTGCTCGAACAAATGCGCGTTCAAGCGCAACTCGCCGTCGAAGAAGCCGATGTCATCTTGTTCGTCGTCGATGCTCGAGCGGGGCTCTTGCCCGCCGATGCTCAGATTGCAGAAATTTTGCGAAAATCGAACAAACGCATTATTCTCATCGTCAATAAAATCGATCAGCACCGTTTAATTCATCTTTCGTATGATTTTTACGAATTGGCTTTCGAAGAGATGATTGCCATTTCGGCCGAACATGGGCTCAATTTCGACGACTTACTCGATGCCGTGACGCGCGATTTCCCAGCCAATAACGTCGACAATGATCGCCGCGAAAAATTCGTCATCGATACGGATTTTGGCGAATTTAGCGAAGAATTTGCCGAGGAATTTGGCTACGCGCCGAGCGAAGAAGATTCGGAATCCGAAGTAGATGATGAAGAATATTTGGAAACTGGCGAATATGACGAAGAAGATGCCGACTACACTGGGGGAGATGGCGAATGCGACGAGAATGTGCGGTCGCAACACGTCTTCGAAACCGACGAAGATGCCGAGCTCTATGAAGTGCCCTCGACGGCCGACGAGAGCGCGGCATTGGCCGAACGCGTTTTGCACGAGACGATATATGTCGCCGTATTGGGCAAGCCAAATACGGGCAAATCGACGCTCATCAACCGACTTTTGGGCTATAAACGCCTATTGACAGCCGATATTGCGGGCACGACGCGCGACACGATCGACTCCGAACTCGAGGGGAAAGACGGTCAGAAATTCGTGCTCATCGATACGGCAGGTATCCGCAAGAAGAGTGCGATTAGCCAAAAGATCGAGAAGTTTTCGATCGTCAAGGCACTCGATGCCGTCGAACGCGCCGACGTCGTTTTGCTGGTGATCGATGCCCAAATCGGCATTACTGAGCAAGATCTCAAAATCGCCTCGCTCGCCATTGAACGGGGTTGCGCCATCGCCGTATTGCTCAACAAATGGGATGCAATCGAGAACAAGACCGATGCGACGGCGTCGGAATACATCACGGCGACGCGCGAGCGATTGGCGTTTATCGGTCATGTACCGATTTTTACGATAAGTGCATTGCAAGGGACGCGAACGCACAAGATCCTCGATATAGCGAAGAAACTCTATACGACGGCATGCACGCGCATACCGACGGGTGAGCTCAACCGCGTATTTCGTCGGATCATCGAGCAACATACGCCGCCGACGGTCGGTAGCCGCAATATCAAGTTCTATTTTGCGCAACAAGTCGCCATTCGTCCGCCGACGTTTGTGATCCAGGCCAACGCGCCCGAGATCATTCCCACCGACTACAAGCGCTTTATTACGAATCAAATCCGCGCCTATTATGGTTTTGCGGGCACGCCCATTCGCGTTTTGTTCAAGAAACCCGCCGGACGACGCAAATGGATCGTCAAGAAATAAGAGGTCAACGATGGCAAAGCAAGGCGAAGGGCGACCAGGTATTAAGCTGATTTGCAAGAACAAAAAGGCTTATTTCGATTATACGATCGAGGCGAAATACGAGGCAGGCATTTCACTGCTCGGCAGCGAAGTCAAGAGCATTCGCGGAGGTCACGTTTCGCTAGGCGAATCTTATGCGAAATTCGAGGGCAACGGCATTCCCGAGCTCTTCCTCGTCAACGCGCGAATATCGGAATACGCTTGGGCAAACCGCAATAATCACGATCCGTTGCGGCCGCGCAAATTGCTCATGCACAAACGCGAGCTGGCTCGCCTCTCCGATGCACTTTGCCTGAAAGGACTGACACTGATTCCGTTGAGCATGTACTTTAAAAATGGTAAGATTAAGCTCGAATTGGGCTTAGGCCGAGGAAAGAAGAACTTCGATAAACGCGAGTCTTTGAAGACGAAGACGGTACAACGGGATATGGATCGTGGAGAATAAATCGGATAATGACAATCAGCAACCCCTTCCCGAGATGATGGGAGAAACGACGTTTGAACCATTCAAATTCGAGAAGAAGATCGAGAAATCGTCGGGCATGCGTCGGTGTGCACACGGTCGCGTGAGATGGTTTTCGTATCCACTGGGCTATGGGTTTATCCAAGAAGATGGCAACGTGGCCGAAATCTATTGCCATCGAACGGCGATCCAAATCCCCGGGCCCAAGAAGTTGCGCAATGGGCAACGCGTCGCCTTCGAGATCGCCAAGACGAAGTATGGATTGATGGCGTTTAACGTCATCCCCATCGAAGAAAAACCCGAGACGTTGGCGAAGTATCCGCCTCGAGAAGATGATGAATTGAGTTGATTTTTTCCGTTGAATCGTGTAAGGGGCGGTTCGTTTTTGGGCGCATGACGTGGTGTCGTGTGCTGGAGAGCTACCTGTGAGGTAGCAAGATTGGGATGGCGGCCCGGAAAAATGGGTTTCGGTCCCCGGAGGAAAGAGCAATGCCTAAGGCAATTATTGGTCGCAAACTTGGTATGACACAAATCTTCACCCCGACGGGTGATTGCGTTGCGGTGACGGTCGTGAAAGTCGGTCCGTGCACAGTCGTTCGCAAAAAATCTGTCGACGGCAAAGATGGCTACAATGCACTCGTACTCGGTTTCGAAGACGTGCGTTCCGCCCAAGTCGATGGCGAAACGGTCTACAAGATGAATCGTCCCGAATTGGGCGTGTTCAAAGCAGCTGGCGTCGAGCCCTGCAAATCGCTTCACGAAGTTCGCGTTTCGGCTGCCGACCTCGACAAATACGAAGTCGGTCAGAAAGTCAATGCCGACACATTCTTCCCTGGCGAAGTCATCGACGTCATCGGCACGAGCAAAGGTTCGGGTTTCACGGGCGTCATGAAACGCCACAACTTCGCCGGCGCCAAGCGTTCACACGGTGCCCACGAATACAAACGCCACGGTGGTTCGATCGGTACGACGTCGACACCGGGTCGCGTCATGAAAAACCGCAAAATGGCTGGTCAAGATGGTAACGCTCGCGTCACCGTCCAAAACCTCAAAGTCTACAGCATCGATGCCGATCAAAACCTCATCCTCGTGAAAGGTTCGATCCCCGGCGCAAACGGCTCCGTCGTCTGCGTTCAAGATGCCGTCAAGGCTCGCCATTAATCGGTTCGGCCTTCTCGCGGAGGCTGGCTAGGCATAGAAGCTCGAAAATTGCGATAATTTTCGAGCTTTTTTCGTTTTTTTCGCCCAAAATCGCGCCTAATCGTATGCACTCTGCGCAAAACACGTTATATTGCTACGGTTTTTGGTTCGAGCCCACATCGCTCGCCCCTTACCGTTGGAATGCAATCGTAATGTATTAGTGAATCTTCGTCGCAATCTGATATGCGTCGAATTCGATTCGATCGTTGGAATATTCATGCGTAGAATCCACAAACCGCCCCACAGCAAACGACGCCATATTGCATGCATCGCCATCGTCGCGATATTTAGTTTATCGTGCCTCGCATTGAGCTGTTTCACGCCACAGCTCGATTTCGATTTGGGCGTCATCGCCAATCCATCGAGCACGACAATGGCGACAACGGGGCAAGCAACATCGGGATCGGGCGGCACTGGTCAGAATTTGGGCGTCAATATTCCCGATTCGGCAGGGGCGCCTCATGCGCCTGGAGCGGCGACGTCTTCGGTCGTCGTCAAGCGCGTGCCGAGTAACGCGACGGGCTTAGTCGCGGGCGATATCATCGAATCGGTCGACGGAACCCCCGTCCATACGCGCGCCGACGTCTATCACAAGCTCTTGTCGTCGAATGGCGATGAAGTCGAACTCACCGTTAGGCGCCTGGGTGCGCGATATCAACGGATCACGACGGCAAGCGATTTTGCGGGCACGAGTCTTCCGCCCGGCGTCCGCAGCGGCGACAAACCCGAGCTCATCGCCGACGAAAACGGCAATTATACCCCTATCAATGGTAGCGATATTGAGTCGCTCCGATCGCTCCTAGCCGATCGCCGAGACGGCGCACGCGTCGTCTTCCGACGCCCCGAAGAAATCATCGACGTGAGCGTCGGCTTGAGCGATCCCATCGCTCGCACGCTCAAGATCGCCCTGGCGCTTTTGTTTTTGCCCGTCATGGGCGTCATCGCTTGGCGATCGCGTCGCGCGCGCCGTACATCGGCGGCATTCTGGACCAATGTGACGATGGGATTGGGCTGCGCGAGTATCTTGACGCTTGCGATGTGGTCACAAATGATGAGCATCGCGCCGTTGTTTATCGTCGGACTCGTCGCTCTAACGCTCTTCAAAGTCGTCGATTTCGACTACCATCTCACGTATTTCGGGAAACACCGCAAAACCGAGACTTTAGCTCGCATTGCGATATATGCAGGGCCTCTGGCGACGTTGCTCATCCCGCTTTGGTATGGCATTGGTCTCATGCCCGTGATTTGGGGTGGCAACGCCATGCCCAATGCCGAAGTTCGACTCGATTCGATCGTCGTATTGCCCATGTTTTGGGCCGCACTCTATACGATACTCGACGCCGCAATGTTGATCTATCGCCGCTATAAGCGCGAAGAATCGACGTTGGCTCCGCATGAAATCGGCGTATTTATCGCGGCGATATCGATGGCATTCGTCTTTGCGCTCTCGTTTATCGACATGCCAACGGCTCAGATGTTTCTCATGGCCGCCATCCTCGCCCAATGCCTCGGCAACGGCATCGGCGTCGTCATGCGATCGCCTAGCGATACCGATGTCCAGCTCGATAGCCCCATTTTCTCGACATCGCGCCTGCGATCCGTACTCGAAGAAACGAAAGAAATCTTCGACGATTCGTGGCTCGTGCAAGTCGTCATCGACCGCCCAACGCCGCGCCACATCGTGGCGCTGACGACGACCGATGCCGAAACGGGATTCGGCGGCATCGATCTCAACATTCTCAACGACAGCTGGCGCGATTTCCTCGAAGTCTTTAGAATCGAAGGATGCGTCATTACAGGCGATCCACAAGACCGCGACAGTCGAAACCCCGCCCAAGGCATTGCCGATAAACTCGGCATCGTCATCGCGCTCCCCATCGCCGATAACGTCGCAGGTACGCTTTCGAGCCTCACTTTCCTCGTCAGTAGCAAGCAAATCCCCGACCACGGCGAAGCCCCGTCCATCTTACTCTCGCCCGCCAAACGACAACGACTCTCGGAAATCATCGACGAAATACGCGAATGCGCCGCGGCTATCGTCTACCAATCGGCAGAAATTAGCCTCGAATTCGTGGGCGAAGACATCGACGAATTTACGCGCCGATACCACGAAACGGCGTCATTTGCTCGCGTCATCAAAAATCCTACGGCACAACTGTGCACGACGGCACAACTCGATCCACGCGCCATTCCCCACGGGCTCATCGACGAAGAAGAGATGCTCGAAGACGAAGAAGTCCACGATCCAAAACCAGAAACGCCGTCTTCTGCGCCTATCAACATATCGTGCGAGACGCGCCAATACGAAGACGAAATCGCCTTCTTGCGAAGCCAAGTTGCCGCGCTCCACAGCCAGCAACTGCGCGGCTACGCACTCAGCGAAATCGAACTCACCAAAGCACAACGCGAAGCCTCTAGCGAAATGGCGTCGATCGACCCGCCCATCTTGCTCGTCGGCGAGCCCGGAACTGGCAAACGCACGCTAGCACTCGCCGCGCATCAAGCGCGATCGCAAGGCGCATTCCTCACGATCGATGCCGCCGTCGTCTCGGAATCGATATTCGCCCTCGACATGTTTGGCGACGGGCAAGACCCCGGGCTCATCGCCTCGGCAGCCGGTGGCGGACTCCTCATCCAAAATGCCGAACGCGTCTCGGAAGGACTCCTGGGCGAAGTCTTCGAGATGATCGAACAACTCCCCGCCAAAGACAATCTATCGCTCTATCTCACGATTAATGTTTCGCCCGACGATTTTTCAGTCGAACAATATAAGCTCGATCCGAGCATTCTACCCGATAAAATACAAAAGATTGCCAACCGAGCCGATGCCGAAGTCGTCGTCCTCGACCCACTCCGCACCCAAGATGACCTCGACACCGTCGCCGAATTCTTCTGCCAAAAACAAGCCTTTGCCGTCGGCAAAAACGTCGATTCGTTCAGCGCCGAAGCAATGCTCGCGCTCAAATCTTATGCATGGCTGGGGAACTTTGGCGAATTGCGTTCGGTCGTCGAACGCGCCGTCTTGCGCTGCGAAGGATCGATGATAACGGTCAACGATCTCGGGCGCGATTTCGTCGAAATCGCCGACGCCTCGACGAAAAACATCGCCCTCTCGGGCACCGACGTCTTCCGCGAGCAAGTCCAACTCATGCAAATCCTCAACGAAACGTTGCAAGGGCAAGTTCAACAGCTCAACTCACGCATCAAACAACTCGAAGAACAAGTCGAAAACCAAGGCGCCCCCGAAGTCGACGAAGACGAAGAAGCCTTCCTCTCGGGCACATTCGCCGACATCGAAAAACGACTCATCGACAAACTCCTCGACAAATACGACCGCGACCCCGACAAAACCGCCGAAGCCCTCGACCTCAATCGCTCGCGGTTTATCGCCAAACTCAACAAATACAACCTCATCGCGCGGTAGCCGCCCGCCCGAAGACGCCACAAATACAGTTCGTCGCCCCGCGCAGCTCGTCACAAAAAAAGCGCCAAACGACAAAAGCCGTCGGGCGCTTTAAATATATGACTAGCCGGCATTTGCCGCGCTAGCCACCGATATGACTTAATATCTTTGAGATCGCAAGCCCCGCGCAGCTCGTCACAAAAAAAGCGCCAAACGACAAAAGCCGTCGAACGCTTTAAATATATACTAACCGACATTTGCCGCGCTAGCCGCCGATATTACTTAATATCTTTGATTTGATTGTCGATTTCTTGTTCAATTTTGCCCTTGAAAGCCGAAACGAGCAAACCGAGCTCAATATTGAGTTTCATGCAATCTTCTGTCACGCAGAAATTGCCCTTAAACCCCTTCCCCGAAATATCGGCCGCCGTGTGATCGGCATTCCATTTGATGTCGCTAAAAATCGAACCATACTCGGCTTTCAATTTGTCGAGCAAACCGTCGACAGCCTTTTTGCCGCCTTCCAAACCCAACGTGTGCTTAATTTCGCGTTTAATCGATGCCATTATCGTCTCCTTTGTCGGTGCCCGCAAGGGGCGAAGTGCAAACTCGTCACCCGTCGTATCTTCATCGATCGCGATGTTACGCAGGCAACGGCGTCAAAATACCATGAAAAGCCGACAGATACACGATTTTTGCACACAGATGATGTCGTTTTTTGCGCTTGCTCGCCCTATGTCGCTATCGCTCCATACGGGCTCGGGCTCCGGCTATGTGCTCGGGCGTTCCGCCCTTGCGCGCATACGCCTACGCGGCTACGCTATTGGCTAACGCCAATACGCTCCGCTTGCTCGCCCTATGTCGCTATCGCTCCATACGGGCTCGGGCTCCGGCTATGTGCTCGGGCGTTCCGCCCTTGCGCGCATACGCCTACGCAGCTACGCTACCCTTCCATCACACATTGAAACCGATCGGCAATCACCTGATCTTTCATCTCTTCATGCGAATTTCGGGAATTCAGTTTAACTGCTAACGACTAAACTCTGAACTTGTTCGAGCGGAAGCCCCGTCGCTTTGGCAACGTCGGTATCGCGCATTTTCATCGAGAGTAAGTTACGAGCAACGTCGAGTTTCGCTTTCACTTCTCCACGTTTTTCTCCTCGTTTTTCTCCTCGTTTTTCACCGCGCTCTTCCCCATTTCTCTCACCAAGTTCTTCCCCGTACTGTCTTCCTCTTCTAAAGACTAATCGCGTAAAATCGTCCATCTTCAGTAGCCCTCCTTCCATCACACATTGAAACCGATCGGCAATCACCTGATCTTTCATCTCTTCGTGCGAACTGCACGAGAAGTCGTGCATAAGTTTACCGACTGGCGTTTCGTCCTGCAACTTGCCATTGACCAAAAAAATGCGCGTGCCAAACTCGAGATCGCGATTGTCTTCGTCTTTGAAAACGACGCGATTGATGAGTCGATTATTGCAAAATCTACCGTCTTTAACGAAGAATATTACATAAACTTTCGGAACTTTCGAATATGATGCCGATTTCTCAAAAAAACGCATCTTCATCGCTGCGCCATAGAAATCGGCTCGCATGAGCAGATCTTCGTGCGACACGTTTTGGATTTCGATATTGTAATAACTGCCTTGGGAATCCGTTGCCAGAACATCGAATCGAACCGAGTGACCTATGACGTTATCGATGCGTTCTTGTGTTTTGACCTCGGTCACGTTCAAGTCGTCTCGATCGAGAATCATTCGCAAGACGTGTTGCGTCGTCTCTTTATCGCGGAAAAACAAATTCGAAACGGCATCTGAAAAAATCGTCAGATTATCGTATGCGTGGCGCAGTTCTTCTTCGGTAAAACAGGAGCGAATATCGTCTTTCTTAGGGGTAGGCATAGCTGTCTCCTCGTCATTGGCGTTCATTTTTCACAACGCTCGCGATTTTATCATGGAGTAGACGAGCGAGACAACGGAAAGATGATCGGGCGATAAAAGTTGATTGCATGGGGGCAAAATAGTACGAAAACAGGTGGTTTTCGCACGTCGTGCGAAGCGGTTGTGTTGCGCAAATGGGACGGGAGATGAAAAGCTCGAACGGAAAGATATGGCGTTTTGCGATACTGTGTGCGGTGGCGTTGTCGACTGTGGCGTGCTCGGACGACGAGTCGAAGCCGACGTGTGAACCCATTTGCGATGGGCGACAGTGCGGTCCAGACGGTTGTGGTGGCGTTTGTGGTTCGTGCCAACCTGGGACGATTTGCAAAGATTATGTATGCGCGTCGATGACGGGATCGGGAACCGATACGTGTGTACCAAATTGCGCAGGACGAGCGTGTGGCGATGATGGTTGCGGCGGATCGTGTGGGACGTGTGGCGCGGGGCTAGTTTGCACGAACGAACACACGTGCATTGCCCAGCAGGATTGCAAACCCGCGTGCGACGGGCGGCAATGCGGAAACGATGGATGTGGAAGCGTTTGCGGCTATTGCCCGAGTGGCACGATTTGCTCGCATCAGTATCAGTGCGTTGCGCAAACTTGCGAACGCAAATGCGACGGGCGACAGTGCGGAAGCGATGGATGTGGGGGCGTATGCGGCTATTGTCCGAGCGGCATGATTTGTTCGACGTCGTTTCAATGCGAACCGAGTTGCGCCAATCGCGTTTGCGGCCCCGATGGATTGGGCGGATCGTGTGGGACTTGCGCCAATGGATCGACCTGTAACGAGTCGACGGGGCAATGCATGTTACATCGCATCAAAGGCCGCATACTCGTCGAACGACAAACGGTTTATCACGATGCCGTCACATTGCCGAAACTCGACAAAAAAGTCGACGAACCCGGTGCGCATTTGCCAATCACATTGAATACATCGTATGGCGCTGTGTTGGGCACGGGCGAAACCGATGCCGATGGTTACTTCGACATAGAAACGCCGCGATTGCCCTATCGTTCGGATTGGATTTCAATCGTTCCCATTTGGCGCACGAAAGATAAAAATGACAAAGACACCGTCAAACTGGCCGTATTCGTCGCTGCAACTCCGTCAGAAATCAAAGATCCATACGATTTATGGCAATGGACGATTGAATTGTCGAAGTTTTCCCATGAAGACGATCCAGGCTATGTCGGCGATGTGAGAATTACGACCGAAATGTCGTCGGGCGGGCTGTTTTTATATATGACGCTACGCCGTGCATATGAATCATTGGCAGAAACGAGTTTTGGCAAGACGGTTGCAGAAATGCCGTCGATCGGCGTCTTGTGGAAACCTAATTTGTATTTTCCAAGCTGCGGCACGTGTTTTTTGAATGTGCACACGACGGGTTTACGCATCGGATCGAATAAACTCGAGAAGACGATGCAAGTCGGTGGTGGTTCAAAAGATGAATCGGCATGGGGATACCCAACATTACTACACGAATTCGGACATTACGTTTTATATCAGCGTCGCGACAATACCAAGGGCGGCCCACACGCCATGAATACAGCTGCCGATCCTAAACTCGCTTGGAGCGAAGGATGGGCGACGTTTTATTCGCTCATGGCGATGAGTCGAGAAGCGAATAAGCCTGTTTCGATCTATTGGCGCGTCTTGAATAACGGTAACTATAACGGTAGCTATTGGATCGATTACGGAAAGCTCTTTAGCCCTTCGGGGGGCGGATCGGTCATCGTGCCAAAGCCGAATCTAAGTGGCGGCATGAAACAAAATCTCGGAGAAGGCTGGGTGACGCACATGTTATGGGCGTTCTACGACGGCAAAGAAATCACCGATATCAAACCCGAACCCGATAAAGTCGCATTGGGTGAAAAAGGCATTTTTGCCGGCATATCGAGCGAACGATATATGAAATGCGGTTTATATAATACAGGAACTCGCACGTGCCCCGACACTGATTTCGTCGATTACCTCGACGCCATCATTTGCAATGCCCAAGCGGCGGGCGATAATAAAACGGCAACCGATATCATGGATTTGACGATTTCAAAGGGGTTCCCGTACGATCGATCGCCCGTGTGCCCATAGGATGACATGCCGTCGGTGAGTGATATCGCGAGTGACGATAGTGGTATGATATTGGGGGTTATTGCCGAATGGCGATAGATGAGTGAAAGGAGTATAGGATGGGACAATGGCCTAATGAATGGTTTGAATTACCATTGACAGTATTCGACCTCGAGACGACTGGATTTGATCCACAGACGTGCCAAATTATTGAAATTGGCATGGTTCAATTTTATCGTGGCAAGCTCGAAAAATCGTATAATTGGCTCGTCGATCCCGAATGTCAAATCCCCGAAGATATCGTCAAGCTCACCCATATTGAACAATCTGATGTCGACGGGCAGCCCAAGTTTCGCGAAATAGCCCGAGATGTTCTCAAAGTCTTCGATGGGCGCGGTATCGTCGCTTATAATATCGATTTCGACCGCACATTTTTAAAGACGAAGCTCGAAGCCATTGGATTGCAATGGCCTGCCGAAAACCCATGGTTCGATCCGCTCATCTTTGCACAACATTTCTATCCCTATAAATCGAATAAATTGGGCGTCGTCGCCGAACGACTCGGAATATCGCTTGAGGGTGCTCACCGCGCTTGCAACGACGCCGAGGCAACGGGCTACGTCTTCTATCAATTGCTCGAACAATTTGGGCGCGATTTACCGACGACACTCAAAGCCCTCACCGAAGTCCAAGCACAATACCAAATCGAGAATCAACAGAGATTTCAAAATCGCCGCAATAGCAATAATCTTTGGGGCGATTCGGCTAGCTCCGATAACTCGCCAAAGACACTTACAACGGCTTTCTGCTACGGTACCGACGAGCCCGATCCACTACGGGCTCATTACAAAAACGTACCAAATAAGAAACGCGATTGATGAAATGTTATAATATATTAAACTCCTAATATATTATATATATTATACATTAAATTTATAATATATTAAACTTCAAAAATCTTCATCGCTCGATCTAATATATGATGCATGGCAGCAATCGCCATTCCATAATTTGTGATGGGGACGCCTTGCGCCGTCGCTTGGCGAATGCGCCCCAACACCTGACGGCGCGTCCACATGCACGCGCCGCAATGAATGATAACCGAATATTCGGCAAGATTCTTCGGGAACTCCGATCCACTCACAAAGTCAATGACGACATCGGAACAAATATTCTTGCGAATCCAATTCGGAATCTTCGTTCGGCCAATATCATCTTGGATCGGGTGATGCGTACACGCCTCAGCAATGAGAACTTTATCGCCCGGTTTGAGCTGCATCAATGCCCTAGCCCCCGCCGCCATCGTCGTGAGCTCGCCCTTGAATCGCGCAAAGAGTACCGAAAACCCCGTCAGCGCGATATCGTCGGGAACTTGCTTGCTCACCTTCTCAAACGCTTGCGAATCGGTCACGACGATCGCTGGTGGCTCGCGCAAAAACGCAAGCGTCTGCGACACGTTGTCTTCACTGCAAATCGTACACGTCGCATGCGCATCGAGTATATCGCGAATCGTCTGAACTTGCGGCATGATGAGGCGACCCTTGGGCGCCTCCTTGTCGATCGGTATGACGAGCAATACATGGCGATTCTCACCCGGTAACAAATCGGCAATGATGCGACGAGAATCGAGGAAATCAGATGGCGCTAACTCGATGATCTTCTGCTGAAGCGCCTCGATCCCATCCGATACGTCGGGCGACTCATTGTCGCACATCGCCACACGACCCCAACCGATATCGCCAATCGCCGACGTCTCGACATAAGACACTTTGCGCTCGTCAAACTCCCGCTTCAATGCACTGTAATCACATCGATCGGCTTGGTTGAGCACCGCAATCCACGGGATATGGCGAGCCACAAACTCGGCCTCGATCGATCGCTCAAATGCCCCCCAAACGCCATCGGTCACGAGCAAACCCAAATCGCATCGCTCATATACCGCCGCCGTACGCTCGATGCGCAAAGCGCCAAGTGCCCCCTCGTCATCAATACCTGCCGTATCGATAAATAATACTGGCCCCAAAGGCAAAAGCTCCATCGCCTTCTCTACCGGATCCGTCGTCGTACCCTTCTCGCTTGATACAATTGATACATTCTGATGCGTCACGCGATTCAATAAACTCGATTTTCCAACGTTGCGACGTCCAAAAATCCCAATGTGTAATCTCAATCCTTTCGGCGTTTTCATCGTTTTTCCTTTTCTGTTTTTCGTTTATATCATTTCGATTCTTTTGTTGGGGAAATCGTCCCCCAACGCCCCACGCCTATAGCGATTGCACCGCAGCGTTGCCACCGAAAAACCGCCATAGACCGTGACGCATAGATTTGCGTCGAAGCAGGCGTTAGATTGGGCTAGGGGAATGCACATAGATTCGCGTCGAAGATTTTTGGGAAAAAAAAGCCCGCCATTCGGCGGGCTTTTATGCGTTATAGATTAGTTTTCTTCGAACTCGGCATCGATGACGTCGTCATCTTTCTTACCGGCTGCGCCGGGTGCGGCACCGGGCTGCTGAGTCCCTTGGTTATTGGCTTGCGCATACATGACCTCGGCGATCTTGTGCGATGCAGCCATTAGGGCATCTTTTGCAGCTTTGAGCGTGTCGATATCTTCGGAATCTTTCTTCGTCTTCGCTTCTTCGATCGCCTTCTGGAGCGCTTCGACATCGGAGGCTTGGAGTTTATCGCCGTAGTCTTTGATCGATTTCTCGGCCGAGAAGATGAGCGATTCGAGTTCGTTCTTCGCATCGACGACTTCGCGACGTTTCTTATCTTCGGCTTCGTGCTCTTTCGCATCGTTGACCATGCGATCGATATCGCTCTGGTTCAAGCCCGAAGAAGCTTCAATCGTAACGCGTTGTTCTTTGCCCGTAGCCTTGTCTTTTGCCGAGACGTTGACGATACCGTCGGCGTTGATATCGAAGGTAACTTCGATTTGGGGCACGCCACGCGGAGCCGCCGGGATACCTTCTAAGTTGAATTTGGCAAGCGTTCTATTCTGAGCCGCCATTTCGCGTTCACCTTGGAGGACGTGAACCGTGACTTTCGTCTGGTTGTCGTCGGCTGTCGTGAAGATTTCGCTCTTACGGGTGGGGATCGTCGTATTGCGAGGAATGAGTTTCGTCGTCACGCCACCGAGTGTTTCGATACCGAGCGAAAGCGGCGTCACGTCGAGCAACAAGATGTCTTTCACATCGCCGGCCAAAACACCACCTTGGATAGCAGCACCCAAAGCGACGACTTCGTCGGGGTTGACGCTGTGATTCGATTTTTTGCCGAAGAATTTTTCGACTTCTTGTTGAACCAGAGGAATACGCGTCGAACCACCGACCAAGACGACTTCATCGATATCGGAAACGGATTTATTCGCATCGCGCAACGCTTTCTTACAAGGTTCGAGCGTTTTCTGGACGACGTCGGCGATCATGTCTTCGAATTTGGCGCGCGACAAATTGACGTTGAGGTGTTTGGGCCCCGTCGCATCGGCGGTGAGGAACGGCAAGTTGATGTCGGTCGAAGTCATCGTCGAAAGCGCTTTTTTCGCTTTTTCGGCTTCGTCACGGAGACGTTGCAGAACCATCTTATCGTTAGAAACGTCGATGCCACTGTCTTTCTTGAACTCTTTCACGAGCCAGTCGATGATCAATTCGTCGATGTTATCGCCGCCCAAGTGCGTGTCGCCATTCGTCGAAATGACTTCGACGACGTTGTCGCCGACTTCCAAGATCGAGATATCGAACGTACCACCACCGAAGTCATAGACGGCGATCGTTTCGTCTTTTTTCTTGTCCAAGCCATAGGCAAGTGCAGCGGCCGTCGGTTCGTTGATGATACGACGGACGTTGAGACCGGCGATTTTGCCAGCATCTTTCGTCGCTTGACGCTGTGAGTCATTGAAATAAGCGGGAACCGTAATGACGGCTTCGGTCACTTGTTGACCGAGATATTTTTCGGCATCGCGTTTGAGTTTCTGAAGAACTTTTGCACTGATTTCGGGCGGCGTGAATTGTTTACCGCGAACTTCGAAGCCGGCAGAACCATTGCTCATTTGAATGACTTTGAACGGCATGTGTTTCGCTTCATCGATGCGCTCGCTGTATTTCATACCGATGAAACGCTTTGCGCTGAAGATGGTATTTTCGTAGTTCATCGTCGCCTGACGACGTGCAAATTGACCGACGATCGTTTCGCCTTTGTCGTCGAAAGCAACGACCGACGGCGTCGTGCGATCGCCTTCTTCGTTCGTGATGACTTTCGGTTCTGTACCTTCCAAAACCGCTACACAAGAGTTCGTCGTACCAAGGTCAATACCAATAATTTTTGCCATAATCACTTCTCCTAAAGATAAACTCTTAGAGCGCCTTGCGGCGCTCTCTTAAACTCATTCTTTGAGTGCCTTGCGGCGCTCTGAAACTCGTCGTGCGCCTTGCGGCGCGCTGAAACTCTTAGAGCCACTGCACCAGAAGCCGAAGCGTTCAACGCCTCCGCCCAGTGCGGTGCTCGCATAAACTCGCTGAGCGCCTTACGGCGCCCTCACTGAGTCATGAGATTAAGCACGCTTTCGAAATGGCAAATTTTTTTTCGCGATTTTTTTGAGCTCGTCGCCATCCCCAAATCGAATGACTACGACTCGCGCCGCGACGCGTGCACTAAAATAAGTCGCACAAAACGCAACAATTAGTTGACGCACGCGATCGATGCTCATTAAAATGATAGATTGGAATGGTGTGATGAAACGGCGAAAGCCATAACTGGTAAGGAGACGAGACGATGATTGACCAGACAAAGGACAAAAAAGACGACGTTTTGGCTTCCAAAATCGAAGCTGACAAAGACCAGAAACAGAAGACTGGTTTGCCTCAGGCGATGAAGGATCCAGCGAAAGTTGATCCCGAGAAAGCTCAAAAACTCGCTCAAATCGAAAAGGAAAAAGCCGAGTTGAGCAAGGCGCAAAAGGGCGCCGACAAGCTCAAAGAGCAGGCTGGGAACAACGCTTCGAAAGCGATGCAACCGATTGGATCGGCGCGCGTCATGCAGAAAGCCGAGGTTCATTCGGAACCGGGCAAAACGGGCACGCGATTGACCGAATTGTCGGTGCAACGGCAAATCGACATTTTAGCAGTTCAAGGCGACGAGCTCAAAGTCCTCGTCGATGGCAAAGTGGGCTATGTTTCGGCGGCACAAACCGATTACGCAGGCGCGAAAAAAACCCAAGCGAAACAAGAACCGCAACCGATTGGTTCTGCCAAAGTCGCCGTTTCGGCGCTACGCATCCGCACGGCTCCAGGCAAAGATCAAAACTATATCGGCACGCTTCGCGAAGCCGATAAAGTCAACGTCTATGGCGAAAAAGACGGCTATCTCGAAATCCGCGTCGGCGATCAAGTCGGCTATATTAGCGCCGAACACACCGATTATGCCGGCAATCAAAAGAAGCCTCTGCAACCAAAAGACACAAAAGCACTCGACCAAGCCCCTGCCGAGCTCCAAGAATTGCTCGCCAAAGAATCGCTCACCGCTCCCGAAATCACGACTGCACGCAATATGATTGCGCGTTGTCCGGAGTCGATTCGCGGCGACCTCTACGAATCCCTTCAGGCAAAGCCCAAAATGGCCGAAGAAAAAGAAGACCAAAAACAAGGCGATATCAACGAATTCGACGCACTCGCTTCGAGTCTCGAACTCATGGGTATCCAGAATCCGCAGACCGATAAATCGTTCTCGGCACATCTCGCCGAGCTCAAACGCTCACAAAAACTCCCCGAACAAGGCGGTATGCAAAACTGGGGCGCACTCGCCAATGCCATGGGCGTGAGCTATAACGCTCTCGCCACACAAGGAGATCGCTCATGCCTCGATAAAAAATTCTGGTCAGAAATGGCCCGCGAGCAAATCCGCGATGGCCATGCCGTGATGGCTTGTATCGATGGACAAACCGTTCGCATCGAAGCTATCGAAGAAGATGGGCTCGTCGTCACGCTCCCCGATAACTCGCGAGTTAGCCTCGATTCGTATAGCGGAAAAGCCGAACAAAAATCGAAAGGCAAACGCGGTATCTTGGGATTCGATAAACTGCAAGATGCAAATATGAACTGGGTCATCGCATTGGGGTAGTTGTTTAGCCCCCTAGCCCCATGACCGCACCCCTAGCCTCCTCTCCAAATGGCAAGGGGGAAATGACGCCCGCTTTGCGGGCGTTGTTGTTTGAGCTCTCACGGGGAGGGGGCCAATTCCGCCCCCCTCGGTGAAATAGAGGGCCTAAGGAGAAGTATTCATGACGCGCACATTTATCGGACTCATCATCACATCGACACTCTGCTTTGCAGGCATTTCTTGGGCGCAAGACACCACACCGCCATTGCCCAATCCGACGATTGGCGACACCGATCTCCCCAAAACAGATACATCGATCACCACACTCCCCAATGGCACGCCCATTGCCCCGTGCATCGCGCCTATCGAGGGCATGTCGTGCATCCCCGGCGGGAAATTCCTACGCGGTTCGAACGACGACAAACACAACCTCACATGCAAACAGCCCAGCAACAACGATCACCACGTCTCCAATACGTATCCACAAGCAGAAATCTGGCTCCAAACGTATTATATGGATAAGACTGAAGTCACAAACGCCGCCTATAAGGCATGTGTCAAAGCGGGGAAATGCGTCAAATCGGGGCCAAAATACGTCGATTTCGATCGTCCTAAACAACCGATTACGGGCATAAGCTGGTACGAAGCAAACGATTTCTGCAAAGCCCAAGGCAAACACCTCCCCACCGAAGCCGAATGGGAAAAAGCCGCGCGCGGCGCACAAGGCGATATGTACCCGTGGGGAAACGGTCCCATCTCGTGCGATAATGCCGTCATCATGAACGAAAAAGGGCGTTCTTGCGGTCAAAAAAAGGAAAAGGGCAAGAATCCCGATACAGGACGCGTGCTCGAAGTCTGCTCGCGCGGCGCTTTTCGATATGATCTCTGTGACATGGTCGGAAACGCCGAAGAATGGGTCGCCGACTGGTATTCAAAATCGTACGAATCGTGCGGAAAAGACTGCGAAGGAATCGATCCAAAAGGTCCATGCCATGGCGACGATGGGAAAAAATGCGGTTCGACTCATGCTAAAGTCGTTCGTGGCGGCGCTTGGTACTGGCCCGAAGACCATGCCACCGGTATCCATCGACGTTCACACCTCGCCACGAACAACCCTGGGCATCATTTCGGCTTCCGATGTGCCGCTTCGGTCGAAGAAATGGAAAAATTGACGAAAAAATCGCCCACTCCCTAGGAATGCCCATGGATAAAACCGTCTACATCTTCGACATCGACGATACGCTATACCTCGAACGCGACTACGTCAAATCGGGGTTTGAAGCCATCGGGCAAGCGACGCAATGCGCCGCCTTTGGCGACGCCTGCTGGGAATTGTTTTGCCAAGGCGTGCGCGGCAATACATTCGACCTCGCACGACGCGACTTCGCACATCTCGACCTGCCGCCCACGCCCGCCCTCGTCGATATCTATCGCTCACACCGCCCCAATATCGCCCTCTGCGACGACGCACGCCGTTTTATCGAAGCGCAACGCGAACCCATGGGCATCATCTCCGATGGCCCAATTCGCGCACAGCGCGCCAAATACCAAGCCCTCGGACTCGCCATTTGGATCGATTTTCCCATCTTTACCGCCGAAATCGGCGCACCTAAGCCCAATCCACAAGCGTTCAAAATCGCCGCTCTAGCCCTCGGCGCACCCCTTGTGCACATCGTCTACGTCGCCGATAACCCTGCCAAAGACTTCGAAGGCGCCATCTGCTCCGGCATCGAACCCATCCGAATGCGACGACATCAAAGCCTACATGCACGATGCGATACGCCAAAGGGAATCCGTGAAATCACCTCTTTCGACGAACTTTGAACCCTAACACAACGAATTGCCCCGCCCAACGGGCGAGCGAGCTTACTTCACTGCAAATTACCCCGCCCAACGGGCGGGCGAGCGGACTTCACTGCGAATTGCCATGCCCAACGGGCGAGCGAGCTTACTTCACTGCAAATTACCCCGCCCAACGGGCGGGCGAGCGGACTTCACTGCAAATTACCCCGCCCAACGGGCGAGCGAGCTTACTTCACTGCAAATTACCCCGCCCAACGGGCGGGCGAGCGGACTTCACTGCAAATTACCCCGCCCAACGGGCGGGCGAGCCTACTTCACTAAGCAAAAGTGGTAACTCATTTATCCAAGATGAGAAAAGTGCGACATTTCGATCATAAATCTCTACACCATCGATTCATTTTAGCGCCCAGATTTTGGGCGATATAGACCTACACTCCACGCGTTTTTGTGCATTTTTGCAAACCATTCGTCAAAAACCGACTTTTTTGCGCAAATATTTACATTCGGCACGAGGTTTGCTAAAATGCCGTATCGTGTTTAGGCGAAATATAAAGCCCTAGCGCATCGATTGGTTGTTGAGTTGCAGAGATCGTTGGCGCTCGTTGCCACGGTAAATGCAACGCCTAGCTTTGACACCACCCTAACGGTGGTACTTTTCAAGGAGATACTCATGAAAAAATTAGCTTGGTTACTCGGTGCTGTTGCTTTGGTTGGTTTGTCGGCTTGCGATGACGACGAAAACAATTGCGGTAATGTCAATTGCGATGAATCTGCTCCGCTTTGCGTTCTCGCCAACAACAACAAAGCTAACGTTGACGTCTGTTTAGCAAAAGATAAAGAGCCTGTATACAACCAGTGTGGACACGACAAAGCCCAAGATGTTGCCACAATGTGGTACGATAATGGTGCCTGCACAACGCGCTACACGGGTTCATGTGAAAGCGACAGCCAATGCGAAAGCGATCAGGTTTGTGATACGGTGAACAAACAATGCGTCGCCAAAACTGGTTCCCAAAAACCCAGACTCGTCCGTATCGATGATTTGACGGAATTGAATGACAACGATAAAAAGAATGGCGACGATCCGGGAGCAGATATCGATACAGTCGTTTTGACAAAAGCTAGCGGAAAAGCTGTTTACGTCACAGAAGTCAATGGATTCAAGCGTGGCGACGGCAAATCAGCTCAAGGTGAAGACTATAGCATCGCAGCCAACCCGCAAGCAGTTGTCGGTGCCCCGAGTTCATTCGTCGACTATCCGACAGACACCAAGAATTGCTACTACTACAAAAAGGACACAGATCCGAATGCTTCTCCCGTTCGTCCGTTCGTTTCGCTCGGCGGTAAAGGTGGCTACATCGTCGTCGTCATGGGCGAAGATATCGAAGCTGGCGATACGTTGAACGTCCTCGAATTAGGTGGTTGCACGCTTCAAAATACAAAAGATAAAAAAACGCAAGTCACAACGGGAAAAGAAGCCGTGAAAGTCCAAGTCTCCATTAGTGGTAAAGATGGCGATTGGGCACTCGTCGGTGATTCGTCAAGTAGAGTCACGGAAACAGATTACACGGGTATTTTCTCTGTGAAAATTTCCGATAATATGCTCAAAGATGCGAAGTAATTTGTTCGCTCATCTTGCCTAGTATTTCTTAGGCGATTAGCCCCCAGCCCTCGGGTTTTGGGGGCTTTTTTTGCGCCTTGCCGTCTCGAAACGCGGGCGGCGATGTGCGTTTTTGTCCTATTCGAGCTTGGATTTTGGTATACGGATTTGCGCAATTTTGGATGCGCAGCTTTGTTTATGGGAGAATCCATGATCGATCGAAATATCTTTCGCGCCTACGATATCCGAGGCGATGTTGCCACACAACTCACGGGCGACGTCGCCTATTCCATCGGTTTGGCGCTAGGCATCACGCATTTCGAAGCAGGGGCGCGTATTGGCGTCGGGCGCGACGCCCGCACGTCGTCGCCCGAATTGTCGCAACGCCTCATCGATGGGCTCGTCGCACAGGGCATCGATGTCGTCGATTTGGGCATGATTACGACGCCAATGTCTTATTACGCCATGCGTTGCCCCAATCTCGGCGCCACCCCCGACATACCTAGCTCGGCGCAGCCCATGGCGGGTAGCGTCATGATCACGGGTTCGCACAACCCTGCCAACGAAAACGGGCTCAAGATATGCAAAGGTACGTCGTCGTTTTTGCGCGACGATATCGTCGCTCTATACGAAGCTATTGCCAATGGCACGGCGCGCGAAAAGGGCGGAAACCCCGGCTGCGTCGTTGCGCACGACGTCTCCGATGCCTATTGTGCCGATATTTGGAATCGCCTATCGGTATCGCGCAAATTGCGCATCGTCGTCGATGCCGGCAACGGCGTTGCCGGTCCAATTGCGCTACGCGTTTTGTCGCATTACGCCAATATTACACCGCTTTATTGCGATCCCGATGGGCGGTTTCCGCATCATCACCCCGATCCATCGGTCGAGGCAAATCTGGCAGATTGCCGCGCTAAAGTTCTCGAAACGGGAGCCGATCTGGGCATTGCATTCGATGGCGATGGCGATCGCATCGGCGTCGTCGATGCATCGGGGGCGATTATCGCCGCCGATAGGTTGCTCGTCTTATTGGCGCGCGATGCGCTCGCCATCGCCCCGCATTCGACGATATTGGGCGATGTCAAATGTTCTAAATTTACGTTCGACGATATTGCGAAACACGGCGGCACGCCGTGTATGACGAAAACGGGGCATGCCCTCATCAAGGCAAAGATTCGCGAAACGCATGCGGCTTTGGCAGGCGAAATGAGTGGTCACTTTTTCTTCAACGAGAATTGGTATGGCTTCGACGATGCCGTCTATACGGCGGCGCGGTTGTGTCAGATTCGATCGAGATCGTCTCGGTCGATCGAAGAAATGCTAGCCGATTTGCCGCCGTCGTGTGCAACGCCCGAGTTGCGTCTGTCGTGCAACGACGACGCGAAATTTGCCCTTTCCGATGCCGTATGCGCTTATTATTCGGCGCGTTATCCGACGTGCGCCCTCGACGGGGCTCGCGTCGATTTCCCCAATGGTTGGGCACTCGTCAGGGCATCGAATACGCAACCCGTCATCGTCGCCCGCGTCGAGGGTGCCTCGCACGACGATACACGCGCGATATGCGACGATCTCGCTCGCGTCATCGACGAAATCGCTCGCGGCGTCGGCGCACAAATCGATTTAACTCCTCTTCGCAAGGTCTAAATCATGCAGACATCATCGCCTTCCAATGATCGACTATCGTTTCGCATCGGCGCACTATGCCTTTGCTTCACGGCGCTTTGCGCTGGGTGTAGCGATAAATCCAATGCGCCCGATGCGACTGAACGAGAAGACGTCGTCTTGGCTCAGATCAATGGGCAACCGCTCACGCAACGCGATTTCGAGCGTAGTCAAGCGTGGTTGCCATCGTTTGCCCGACAACTCGACGCGAGCAATAACATCGACGTATCGAGATTTTGGAGCCTCGTACAACTCGTGCGCATCGCCCAAGATGCCGAAGAAAAATCGATACTCTCCGATGCCGAACGAAGCCTAGCCATTAAAGAGGCTTTGGCAGCGCATAATATTCAATCGATCGTCGATCCCGATTTCGTCGTCACCGACGACGCGATTGCGCAATATCTGGCTCAACACGGCGATTCGCTCAAAGATCCTGCCGCCTATACGGTCAACTATGCACTCGTCAAAAATGCCAATCGCGTGCCCATGCTCTATTATGGATGGCACTTCGCACGCGGAGCGCAATTGGGATACAATTTTACAAAGAGCGAACCACTGCCAAAGACGCGCGTTGCAGGCATTGGACAAACCCAAAACGAAGCAGGTCGCCCGATCGATGGGCGTCAGTTCAACTTCGTCTACGTCAGAACGATGCAAGAAGACGACGAATCGCCCGCACAAATCGGACCGTTTACGGCCTCCGACGACGTCCTCTTTTCGTGTCAAAAGACGATTTCGATACTCGAGACGGCAGAAGTCGGACTGCCCATAGCGAGCGATTTGGCGTGCTCGGGGCAATGGCATGCCTTTGTCATACCTGCTTGGAAACGCGCTGCGGCAAAAATGGACGACGACAAAGCTCGCCAAATTGCCATCGAAAATATACGACGCGACCATAACGAGGCGTATCGTGCCGAAAAATTGGGAGATAACAAATGAGCGGTTTCGTCCATCTTCACGTCCATTCTCAATATAGCATTAACGATGGCGCCATTCGCGTAAAACCATTGTGCGAAGAAATCGCCAAACGCGATGTCAAGATGGTCGCCATTACCGATCACGGCGTGATGCATGGTTGCGTCGATTTTATCAATAAAGCAAAGCCATACGGCATTAAACCCATCTTGGGCTGTGAATTCAACGTTTCGGGGTGTTTGCCCGATAGCCCCGAAAAGCTGTTTCACCTCACGGCAATATGCCGCACACTCGACGGATATAAAAACGCGCTAGCGCTCATATCGCGAGCCAATATCGAATGTTATCACGCCGAAACGGGCATTGGAACGCTCAAATTCGAATGGTTCAAAGACCACGCCCAAGGTTTGACGATTTTGAGCGGCGATTTGGGCAGTGAATTGGCACAAACCGTACTTCGCGACGGCGATATCGATGCCGTCGTCAAACAAATGCGCGATACGTTTGAGCCTGGCGAGTTTTATCTCGAAATGATGGATAATTCTTTTGAGTTGCAAAAACGCGTCAATGCTTGTTATCGCGAAAACGCGAAGCGCTGGGATTTGCCGCTCGTGGCGACGAACGATTGCCATTATTTGCGAAAAGACGAGGCATTTGCACATGCCGTTCTCGTCTGCAACAGCATGAAAAAGATCGTCGATGAAGCCGAGTTGCGTTCATTTGTCGTCGACGACTTTTATCTCAAAACCGACGAAGAAATGTATTCGGCGTTTAAAGACACGCCCGAGGCGTGCGAAAATACGGTCAAAATCGCCGAATCCGTCGATTGCCCTGTTCGCCTTGGCCCCGTCTTTTTGCCACAATACAAAGTTCCAAAAGAATTCCTAGAATCGCACGAAATTACCGATCCGCATACGGGCGTACACGAGTATTTTAAAGAAGTCGCGCGAAACGGACTCGCCAAACGACTCGAATCGTTCAAAGCATCGGGCAAATCTGTCGATGAAAAAGTCTATTGGGAGAGACTCGAGCGAGAAATCGACGTCATCACGCAGATGGACTTTCCCGGATACTTCCTCATCGTTTGGGATTTTATCCATTGGGCAAAGATGCACGATATCCCCGTAGGCCCAGGGCGTGGTTCGGGTGCGGGATCGCTCGTCGCCTATTCGATGACGATTACCGACCTCGATCCGTTGCCGTTTTCGTTGCTCTTCGAGCGATTTCTCAATCCCGAACGCGTCAGCATGCCCGACTTCGACGTCGACTTTTGCATGGAACGGCGTACCGAAGTCATCAAATACGTAACCGAGCATTATGGCGTCAATAACGTCGCCCAAATTGCGACGTTTGGCGCACTCAAAGCGAAAGCTGCACTCAATTCAGTCGGGCGCGTGCTCGGTTTTACGCCCCAAGAGTTGCGCAATATTACGAAGTTCATCCCCGATGGGCTCATGGCCGACTCGCATACGATTACGCTCGATGCCGCACTCAATGGTAGCGAAAAACAAGGCACAAAACCGATCAAAGAAATCCGCGAACTCCTCGACGCCGATCCGCGCTACGCGCTTTTGTATAAAACGGCACTCGAAGTCGAAGATTTGTTTTGCCAAACGGGTATGCATGCCGCCGGTATCGTCATCTCCGAAGGTCCACTCTGGGATTATGTCCCCGTATTTCGCGGCGCCAATGGCGAAATCGTCGCACAATATGCCAAAGCCGAAGTCGAAGAAGCGGGGCTCGTCAAATTCGACTTCTTGGGGCTCAAAACGCTCACCGTGCTCCAATATGCCATGCGCTATGTCAACCATACGCGCGAAAAGCGAGGCGAAGAACCGCTCGATCTAGGGCTCATCAAGCTCGACGATCCCAATATCTACCGCATGATATCGCAAGGAAAGACGACGGGCGTCTTTCAGCTCGAATCGACGGGCTTTACAAAACTTCTCACGCGACTCAAACCCGATTGCTTCGAAGATCTCGTCGCCGCCGTCGCCCTGTTCCGACCGGGCCCGATGGGCACCGGCATGATGGATCAATTCGTCGATTGCAAAAATGGTCTTCGAGAAATCGAATATCCTCACGAATTATTATCGGGTATTCTCAAAGAAACATACGGCGTCTTCGTCTACCAAGAGCAAGTCATGCAGGCGGCTCAGATCATGGCAGGATATACGCTCGGCGGCGCAGATATCATGCGCCGTGCCATGGGTAAGAAAAAAATCGAAGAGATGAACAAGCAACGCGCCATCTTCGTCGCCGGATCGGTCAAAAAAGGCGTCGAAGAAAAACGCGCCGGCGAAATCTTCGATCTCATCGCAGGATTTGCCAAATACGGCTTTAACAAAAGCCACTCGGCAGCATACGCCCTCATCACCTATCAAACGGCTTATCTCAAGTATTACTACCCCTCCGAGCTCTATGCCGCACTCATGACGTGCGACCAAGATAACCCAGCAAAAGTCATCCGAACGATCAACGATGCTCGCAATAACCGCATCAAAGTTTTGCCCCCCGATATCAACGAATCGCAATCGCAATTTAGCGTCGATAATGGATGCGTGCGCTTCGGATTAGCTGGAATCAAAGGCGTCGGCGAAGCTGCGCTCGAATCGGTCTTTGCTACGCGCGAAAAAGACGGCGTCTTCAAAAGCATGTTCGATTTCTGCGAACGCGTCGATTTGCGCGTCAATAAACGCGTCATCGAAGCACTCATCCAATCGGGCGCTTTCGATTCGCTCAGCCCCATACCTCTGCGAAATATCATCGACATCGGCAAAGCACGAGCCATGATGTTTGCCACAGTACAAACGGCACTCGATCGCGCCAAAAAAACGCGCGAAGACCGCGAAAAAAAGCAGACTTCGCTCTTCGGTCTCTTTGCCAAAGACCCAAGCGTCGATTCCGTCGCGGCAAGCGCCTTCGAAGAACGATACGATAAAGCAGAACCTTGGAACGAAAATACCGTTCTCGAACACGAATTCGAACTCATCGGATACTTCGTATCGGGACACCCGCTCGACCATTATCGGCAAGAATGCGAAAGATTTGCCTCTCATCACACTTGCGATCTCATCAATTTGCCCGAAGAACGACGCGATTTTAAGGGAAAACAAAATCAGCGATCGATCAGCTTATGCGGCATTTTAAAAGGCGCTACCGTGCGCAATACGAAATCGGAAACGAAGATGGCAGAGGGCATGCTCGAAGATATGTTCGGGCAAGTCAAATTCCTCTGCTTCCAAAAAACACTCGACAAAATCGGCACAGAATGCTTCGCCACCGACAAACCCGTCCGCATGACCGGATGGCTCAAAGTCGAAGGCGGAGGCGAAGATGAAGAGAGAAAAGTCGAATTATTCGTCGATGGCGTCGAATTGCTCTCGGAAGTCAGAAATCGAACGATCGAACACATCCTCTTCATCCTTCGAAGCGACGGCGAATATCCCGAAAACGTCGCCGAACGACTCGCTCATTGCCTCGAATCGGCTCCCGGCAATACGCAATGTTACTTGCGCTATGTCGACGGCGACGCCGAAGCAAGCATGAGAATACCCCTCAAAATCCACCTCAGCGATGAACTCTTGGCCGAAGTCGATCAATTATTGGGCTATGAAGCCTACGTCATTAAATAAATTATCTCTTCCTACAAGGTCTTGAATACTACGGGTTTACTTGCCCGCATCGAGCGTGAAATCGTATTATTTTGACTAAACTGGCGAAATCGCATTTAATCGCCGCGATATGCCATGGGTGCAGATTATGCCCAGTGGCGCTACCCAAGAGGATGTAAAATGAAACAGTACTTAAAATGGTTGTTGGCCGGAGTTTTGGTCTTGAGCGTTTCGCCCGCATTTGCACAAGATGCACACGAAACCGAGGCACCTGCGCAACCCATAGCCCAAGCCGATGAAACGACCGAAACCGCGCAACAAGCGGCCCCCAAAGCCGACGATCCCGGCGATGTCATCGCCAATTATTTGTCGCAAATGGCCGCAATCCTAGAGGCAAATCAAGATACACCCGCCGCATTGATCGAAAAATTCGACGCCTTCATCAAAGAAAACGAAAAATCGATGCGCACGGCTTCGAAAAAATTCGACGAAAAACTCAAATCGCTCAAATCGACCGATGCCGAAGTCTATCGCGAAACCGTACAACGCAAAATTACACCCGAACTCAATCGCGTCGTCAGCCTCCTCATTGATTTCGGCAGCAAATACCCCACCGAAGCCGCTAAACTCGATTCCATGCTCAAAGTCGACGCCAAATACACCTACCAACAATAATCGCGACTATCGCCCCCCACATCTCAATCAAACTCTCCGTGCTCAAAGCGCATGACAACGCCCTCGAGCACGGCTCTCTACGATAATCATGACCGTCGACCACATCTGGTGCTACGACCAAGTTCAAAAACTCATCCAAAACATTCATACCGTGCTCAAAGGCCACGATAACGCCGTCGAACACGCCGTGATCTGTTTTATCGCCGGTGGCCACCTGCTCATCGAAGACGTTCCAGGCGTCGGAAAAACGACCCTAGCTCATGCCCTGGCTCGATCATCGGGCTTGTCGTATCGCCGACTTCAATTCACATCCGATATATTGCCAAGCGATATATTGGGCGTCTCGGTCTACGACCCAAAATCCGCCGATTTCCACTTCTTCGATGGCCCAATCTTCACAAACGTCTTGCTCGCCGACGAAATCAATCGCGCCGAACCACGCGCACAAAGCGCCCTGCTCGAAGCCATGTTCGAACGACAAGTCAGCATCGACGGCACGACGAGACCTCTGCCCAATCCCTTCATGGTCATCGCAACGCAAAATCCCGTCGATCTATCGGGTACATTCCCCCTGCCCGATAGCCAACTCGACCGATTCCTCTTCCGCATCGAAATGGGATACCCAAGCGACGATGCCGAATGGGAAATCCTCAAATCGCCAAAACTCACAAACGATATCACCCCCGTACTCGGCTTCGACGACGTCGAAAAATTACAACAAAACGTCGATCTCGTTTTTGCAAGCGACGAAATTCTCAAAGAAATACAATCGATCGCACACAAAACCCGACAACACCCAGCACTAAGCGTCGGCATTTCAACGCGAGCGATGCTCGATCTCCTACACGTAGCTCGCGCCCGTGCCCTCGTCCATAACCGCGATTTCGTACTCCCCGACGACGTCTACACACTCGCCATTCCAACGCTCAGCCACCGAATACGCATCGCGCCACAATCGACCGCTATCGCCGAAGACATCATCGCCGAGATCATCTGATTTTCTTTTTTTGTGGGGGAACCAGTCCCCCCGCGCCCCCCGCCAAAGGCGATTGACCCACGGCTATGCCGTTGGGCACAATCGCCTTTGGCCGCATGGGAGGGAAATAGGGAGCTTGGGTTTTTACTTCGTTTTTAGGTGATCACGGACTGAGGGTTTTTAGTTTTTGATTTGTTTTTAGGTGATCACAGGCCTGGAGTTTTTGCTCTGCTCCTAAGCCCTATGTGGGGCTTGGGGAGAGATCAAAATATACTATCTGTTATCGAACAATTTTTGTTCGATCATCTTGACATTGAGTTCGAGTTCGCGATCGGTCTTGATGTCGTTTGTAATGCTCTGAACAGCGCTCATAATCGTCGTATGGTCGCGGTCGAAGGCCTGCCCGATGGCGGGTAAAGAGAGCGATGTGTGATTCCTCGCGAGGTACATGGCGACCTTGCGAGGACAACTGATTTCTTTTTTACGACAACGCCCCATGAGATCGTCGCGCGAAATGCCAAAATACGACGATACGCAATGTATGATGAGGTCGACGTTGACGAGCTTTTGCGTCTTCTGATAGAAGGGCTCAATGAGTTTTTGAGCGAGTGCAAGGCTGATGCGCGTCTTTTGAGCGAGTGCGGCGCCGTTGATGCGCTTCACACAACCTTCGAGCTCGCGGACGTTTGTCGCCACTTTCGAAGCGATGTATTGGGCAACGTCGTCGGGAAGGAATATGCCTTCCGATCGGGATTTGGTGCGCAAAATCGCCAATCGCGTCTCGAAATCGGGCAACTGGATATCGAACCAACCATCGCAACAGAACCGAGATCGCATGCGCTCGTCGATATCTTTAATTTCGTTCGGGTGACGGTCACTCGTGAGAACGATTTGTTTTTCGTTCTCGATGAGATAGTTGAACGTGTGGAAGAATTCTTCTTGAGAACGCTGTTTGCCGGTCAAGAACTGGATATCGTCGACGAGTAAGACGTCGATATTGTCGCGAACTTTGGCACGAAATTCTGCCATTTTCCCCATCGACATGTGCTCGACGCATTCGTTGACGAACTCTTCGCACGTCAAATACTTCACCCGCAGCATCGTCATATCGAGCAATTCGTTGCCGATGGCTTGGGCCAAGTGGGTTTTGCCCAATCCAGCACCGCCATAGATAAATAGCGGGTTATAGACTTTTGCAGGCTTGCTCGCGACGGCTTTCGCCGCGCAAAGAGCCATCTCGTTCGAGCTCCCGACGACGAATCCTTCGAATGTGTACTTCTGATTGACTTTGCTTTCGCGGCGAACGGTTTGCGAAACGACGAAGGGTTCGATTTCGTCGGAGTAATCGAACGAGGCATATCGCGGGGGCGCGATACTTTGCCCCATCGCACCTTGACCGATGCAAAAAGCAGCTGCTTTGTCTTCGACAGTCGAAAGATCTTCGACGTGGACGGGGTTTTCGGGAAAGGGCAAAAGACCGTTTGTCGGCTGTTTTGGCTCGGCTTGTGCCACTGGGGGCACGGGTGCTTCGGCGCCGATGAGCGAAAAGACCAGCTCGACGTCGTCGTCGTAGCCCTCACAGCGCAAGAGATCTTGCAAAATATCGAGCATTTTGACGCTCAGCGACGACTCGACGAAGCTCAGCGACGACTTCTCGGGAAGTCCTAATTCCCATTGCTTGTCTGTAATCCTCACACACGTCAATCCCGACAAATACGACATGTATCGGGGCTGAACGTGCTCCCGAATGGCGGCAAGATAACGCGTCCAAAGTTCTGTAGCGACGGATTTATTGGTCATGAGATCCAAGCTTATTCGTAAAAGAAAAAACGCACATTTGGCAAAAATCCCAAACGTCGCGAGCGCGAAAATTAGGTGATTCCCATGCGCTCGTCAATCGATTTGAATATTACACCTACATGTAAAACAGTCAAATGCCCTGATTTCCTTGATTTGCGTGAATTTTCAAAATATACCAGAATTCCATTCGAGATTTTAACAAAATTCTGAATTTTCTCTTAATACGAAATATTATTCGATAGCATTGCCGATGTAATAAAATTATACTCATAAAGTTGATGCATTAGTGTGGATTATTCACAGAGTTTTTATTTTTATCGACTTTTTTGGCGTCGATTTTGATATATTTTGATACAATCAAAATTTCGCAATGAAATTTCGTTTTTTCGGCCATCTGAAAATTTTATAAAAAGAACAACGATTTTTTCTGAATATTCTGAGCCGTTTTTCGAAAAAATCGCAATTCAGACTTATCCACATCGACCTGTGGATAAGTCTGTGGATTTCCGATTTTTGGGGCAAATCCGAATAATTCGACAAAACCGAAAGAAACCGAATATTCATCGGAATTAGTTCAGATAAAGCGTTTTTTCTGCAAATCCGATGCGCGCGCATCCATATTATAGAACGCTCGGCGGGCGATGCAAGCAACAGATGCGAAGATTTGTCCACATGCGTTGTGGATAACTTTGTGATAAGTTGTGTATAGCATAAGATTCGATGTTTCTTATAATTTCGGAATAAAATTCTGAATTTTTGATAAAAATGACATAAAATTTTGGCTGTGGACAAAAATCAGGACAACTCCGTGGATAACGTTGTGGAAACCTGTGGGCAAAGTTGTGGATAACTTTTGAGGTTTTGAATTACCCACAGGCATCCACAAATCGTCCACAGTTCGCCCACATGCGCTTGGTTTGGGAATGGCTTTTGATTTGGGCGATTTTGAGGTTATCCACAAATCCCCATGGTCTATGACGAAGACTGTATTTAAGATAAAAAAAGAGAGATGAATAAGAGTGATAATCGAGCGGCGGTGCTGTTGGCGAATTGAGCGGGGAATGGGTGGGGCTGAGCTAGGGCATTGTAGGTGTTATCGAGCGGAGGTGCTGTTGGCGAATTGAGCGGGGAATGGGTACGGTGGGTGAATGGCTCGGGAATGGGAGGGGTATGAGCCAGGGCGTTGCGGGCGCGGCGATTGAGCGCCTGCAGAGGGGGGAGCGGCGTATTGCCCGTAGGGCAAAAGCCGATGGGGGGGAGACTTCCCCCCCGCCGTCGTACACCAAATCAAAAAGAGAGCCTGCGATGATGCGATTTTGTCTAAAGTGCTTGACGCTTTGGGCAGAATCATAGAAAAATAGGCGATAATTTTTGTGCCTTTGCGAAGCGCTTTTGATGTTGTCGGGCGGTGGCGCGTGTGGCACGGCGAATTGAGCGGTCAGCCGCGTAGCATGGGGTTAGTCGGATGAAATTTGCGATAGATAGGGATGTTTTTCTCGGTGTTTTGAAGTGCGTCGATGGCGTTTGCCCGCCCAAGGGGAGTTTCGTTTCGCTGGCGTGTTGCCATATCGAAGCGACGAATAACAAGATCGTCGTGACGGGGACTGACTTGGAGCTGACGCTGCGCATCGTCGAGCAGGCGACGGTGATGGAAGAGGGGAAGGCGATTATTCCGTCGCATCAGTTGCTCGAAATCGTGCAGAGCCAACCGGGAGGCGCGCAGGTGCTCATTTCGACCGAGGGGACGTCGACGATTATCACGTCGGGCAACTTCAAGTCGCGGTTGTCGAGCATGGACATCTTCGAGTATCCGCAGATTCAGAACCTCGATGCCGAAACGTGCCTCAAAGTGAGTGCGCTCGAGTTTAAGAAACTCATCAATAAGACGCGGTTTTGCATTTCGAAAGACAGCACGCGACAGGAGTTTACGGGCGTTTCGATGCGCGTGTCGCAAAATGGCTGCGTGCAAATGGCGTCGACCGACGGACACCGTTTGTCGTGTGTCGAGACGACGGCGACGATTTGTGGCACGCTGAGTTCGCGGCTCGAAAAGGGGATTATTCTGCCGCAGAAGGCTTTGAACGAATTTACGAAGTTCATTACCGATGGAGGCGACATCGAATTCGGCGTCGACTCGGCCGAGAAGAAGATTCTCGTTCGCATGGGCAATATGACGTATTTTGCGACGCGTATCGAAGGCGAATTCCCCGATTTTTCGAAAGTCATTCCGCCGCGCTTCGACCATAAGGCGATTATTAGTCGCGAGGCGTTTTTGCAGATTCTCAATCGCGCGTCGATTTTCACCAATCGAAACCTCAATACGGTGAAGCTCGTTTTGTCGAGTGGTAGGGTAGAGATTTCGGCTTACGACCAGACGCGTGGCGAGATGAATGACTATATCGATGCCGATTATGAGGGAGCGGGCGTGACGGCGGGATTCAATCAGAGCTATGTCGCCGATATCCTCAAAGTCATCGATGGCGATTATATTTCGTTCGAAATCATCGATATGGATTCGCCCGTCTTAATCCGCGATACGTCGTGCGATAAATACGACTTTATCGTGATGCCGATGCAACTGTAAGCCTTTGACCTCACCCATAACCCCTTGACCTCACCCCCTAACCCACTTTCCATAAATGACGAGTGGGGATGGACATCTGCCTGTGGCAGATGTGAGATATTTGGCGAGGGGGAAAGACGCCCGCGGCGCGGGCGTGATTGATTTGGCAAGGGGGATGGACATCTGCCTGTGGCAGATGTGAGATATTTGGCGAGGGGGAAAGACGCCCGCAGCGCGGGCGTGATTGATTTGGCAAGG
>SFMP01000190.1 GCA_004554395.1 Myxococcales bacterium
AACACCAAAAGGCATTATGTCCACGGGTTATGATGTGGCAGGTAGTATCGAACTCAAATTGGACGAGTTGCAAAGATTGCATATTGTCTGAAATTTCGATAGATTGACGCAATGCGCCAGAGTTGGCTCTGCTGGTGCGGTCTTCTTTGAGTCGATGGAGGGAGAAGATGATGCCAACGCGTTTGCAAGATGGTCTTTCGGTATCTCTTATACAATGGATGCGCACGGCTTGTGCGGATGAAACGCGTTCGGTGACGGTTCGCATCAGCGAGTCGGAGTCGATGCCGCAAATCGAACAACTGTTGAAGAATGCTGGGATGGTCGATATCGTGCCGTTGACGATGACGTCGTTGCGCGGCACAGTGACGGCCGACGATCTTTCGCGCGTAGCGCGTTGTTTGGGCGTTTGCTCGGTCACAGCGAGTCGTGGTGAGTAGGAACCTCAAATCATCGCCAGTGATATGTCTGGCTAATCAATGGAACTATGAAGATGAAAGAATATAGCGCTTGGCATGGCGCATGGGCGGCGATACCCACGCCATTTCGCGATGATTTATCGCTCGATTTAGACGCATTGCGTCGTCATGTGTCGTTTTTGTGCCGTCATAACATCGATGGCATTGTCGCATGTGGTACGACAGGAGAAGCGGCAACGCTGACGCAAGAAGAGAAACGCATCGTCATCGAGACGGTATTGGACGCAGTCGCCGGTGCGGTTCCCGTCATCGCCGGTGTTGGCACAAACGACACGCGTACGACGATTGAAAATGCAAAAATGGCTCAGTCAGCAGGTGCCGCAGGGTTGCTCGTCGTCACGCCGTACTACAACAAACCGAATCAGGAAGGCTTATATCGCCATTTTACGTCGGTTGCGAATGCCGTTGCGTTGCCGCAAATCGTCTATGTAGTTCCTGGGCGCACGGGGTGTAAATGCCAACCCGAGACGATAGCTCGCGTTGCGTTACACGAAAACATCGTCGGCGTTAAAGATGCAACAGGTGATATGCTTTTTGCGACTGAAACGCATCGCCTCGTGTCGGACGAGTTTTTGATGTTTTCGGGTGATGATGGCACGACGATGCCGTTTGTCGCTTTGGGGGGGATCGGGACGATTAGCGTCGTGGCGAATATCGCGCCGAAATTGATGCACGATATCGTCGAAATGGTGCGCCAGAATCGCATTGTTGAAGCCCGTAAGATACATGAGATGGTTTATCCGCTATTCAAAGCACTCTTTAGCGACACGTCGCCCATACCGCTCAAGGCGATGTTGAGCAAGACTCAACTCGGATATGGCGCTCATTTGCGATCGCCGTTATTTGCCATCGACGATTCATGTATCGATGATTTTTGTGCGCCATATCGCGAATGGCTAGAGGAGATATCATGAGTCAACAACCGATCCGCGTAGCGGTATTGGGGGCGGCTGGGCGTATGGGGCGCATTTTGTCGTCGATGTTTGCGCGCGATGCGCGTTTTGAACTCGTCGCTCGGGTCGATCGACATCGTCGAGAAGAGAGCATGGGCGTTTGCATGCCCTCGATTATCGAAGATTTGAATGATGCGCCTAAATTCGACGTACTCGTCGATTTTTCGACACCTGAGGCGACGGAATCAGCCCTCGATATCGTTGATCGTCGTGGCGTGGCTTGGCTCGTTGCGACGACAGGTGTGGGCGATGAAGTGCGCGAAAAAATCGAGTCTTTGGGGGCGAAACAGCCCATATTTATCGCCGCCAATACATCGTTGGGGATTGCGCTCATGCAACGCTTAGCGGCGCAAGCGGCTGCGGTATTGGCAGAATGGGATTGCGAAATCGTCGAAACGCATCATCGCAACAAGGTCGATGCTCCATCGGGGACTGCAAAGGCATTGGCTGAAACCGTCAACCGGGCGCGTGCGAGCGTTTTGCGTCGAGCTGACTTCGTCTACGATCGCACGGTACGACGTTCGGCGCGTCCAGACGACGAAATAGGCATTTCGGCGTTACGTGGCGGAACTGTCGCAGGGCAACACCAAATCTTGTGGTTTGGGAATCACGAGCAGTTCGAAATACGCCATACGGCTGAGGATCGCGATATCTTTGCCCATGGTGCCGTCAAAATCGCATCATGGATCGCCCAGCAAGGGCCTGGCGTCTATACGATGGATCGCATTTTGGATGATATTTTGTAATGTCATTTCGCAAAGACGCGCCGCACAAATGCGGCGAACGACATCGGCAAGGCGGTGACCGGACTCACAAATATGCCGAAGATAAGTGCTGCAGGCAAAAGTGCGACACGAGAAATGCGCAAAAGCCTCGAGACAGTGAGCAGAAAACTATCGTCAAAAAACTCGTCGTCGAGGAATCGTCGGATTTGTTCGGGTTTTTGAAGTGCCACTTGGCGCCGCAGTCGACTACTTCGATAAAGAACTTGCTCAAGCATGGGTGTATTTCTGTCGCATCGGGAATTGCGTGTAGTGATTCTGGAACTGCAAATCGCGGAGGAGAGCGAGAGCTAGGCACAGATATAGGATGCGCCGTATCGCAATTCGATTATCGATTGGAGCATGGCGATACGGTGTTCGTTTCGTCGGCGAAATCGAATCGGTATGGACTGCGTCACGAGCTTTTGCGGATCATCTACGAGGATAACGATATCGTCGTCGTCGATAAGGCATCGGGGCTTCACTCGGTAGATTCTACGCATGGCGGTATCGAAAATGCGGCTTCGATCGTCGATGCATATTTAAAAAAGAAGAATCCAGAAAAGCGCGTTTATGTCGTCCATCGTCTCGATCGCGATACATCGGGAGTGATGCTGTTTGCGAAAACGCGCGAGGCGCAAAATCGACTCGTCAAGGCGTGGAACGATGTCGTCGAAAAGCGCGAGTACGTGGCAGTCGTCATCGGGCGTATGCCTGCCAAATCCGGAACGATCGATGCGTATTTATACGAAGATTCTCGCAAAATCGTGCACGCGACAGATGATGCAAAACTGGGTTCTCGTGCCATTACGCATTACCGAGTAGTCGACGAGAATGCCGAGTTTTCTCGAATTATCTGCGATCTTGAGACCGGACGAACGAATCAAATTCGCGTTCACGTCGCCTCACTTGGGTGCCCGATTGTCGGCGATCTCAAATATGGCGCACAGCGCAACGATTTGCATCGCTTAGGACTGCATGCGCGCAATATTTCGTTCGAACATCCCATTTCGCATCGATCGATGCGTTTTGAAGTTCCAGATCCCCCTGAGTTCGACGACCTTTTCGATTAATCTGCGCTACGTCTTGAACTCTTTTGGTCATTGGTGCATTTATGGTCACAGTCTATGACGATGGCAGGAGAGAATAACCTCGAATGGTTTACGCCAAAACTGACAATGGCTGTGCCGCAAAGCACAGCCATCGATAGATCGAGTTGCATTTGTTTTGATGGGTTAAACGGGGGAACTGTTTGAGAAATTGTCGTTGGCCGACGTTTGAACGATGCTTGGTGAAGTTCTCTTTTTGCTACAAAGAGAGAGCCCGAGCAATTCATTCGACAGTTGCCAAATGATGGGATCGAGTTCATGCGTTTTTGGGGCTTTGGAATGGGGATTTGGCGAGTGTCGCGGAAGTCGTTCGATGCGCATAGAACTGCGTTCGATATGTAGGTCGGATTGCTCCATTTTGTAGAAATCGGGGTCGAGAGGCTGTCGTTTTCGCATTTGTTCGCTTGCCGAGAGCACTTTTCTTAGAGCTGAATCGGCGAAGTCGGAACCGAGTTCGACGTCTTCAAGGTTAATTCTTCGCTCTGCGACGCGGAATTGGGCATTTTGCCTTTCTTCGCGAGCGAACAGCATTTCTTCGTCGAAGGTTGGCGGCAATTCGATGGACGTTTCTTCGATCGATTCATCTGTAAATTCGTCAATGGGCGAGTTACCACCTACATGCGGCACATTTGTAGCATCGGGTATCGATTGTTGCACAATTTCGTCTCCTTCTTCTGGAATACAAGCACAATTGAGCTTCAAATCAGAGGGTGATGCGGTCATCGCATCGGCGTCGATGGTAGCGGTGGAATTGAGGCTTCTTTCTGTCATGGATTGGTTGTATTGTGTAAGATTCGTGTCTAATGAATTGACTTTATTGACGATTTTTCGAAAACGATAGTTTGAAATGCGCTTATTTCGTCGATGATAGTTGCCCGAAGCGAATAGGATTTGCGATGCGGGGGAAATCGAACTGAACAATCGCCGTCGATTGACGATAGAGTGTTGACATAATCGATATGTCTTCTTTACGTTTTTGGTAGAATGCTGGCGTATGCAGTCGGTCTGTAT
>SFMP01000191.1 GCA_004554395.1 Myxococcales bacterium
CGATCGCTTCGGGGCTAGCGCCTTCGCCGATCGCTTTGTCGGCGAGATCTCGATCGCCCGGATTTGCGGCATCGCCCAGATTTGCGGCATTGCTTGGATTTGCGGCACCGCCCAGATTCGCGGCATTGCTTGGATTTGCGGCACCGCCCAGATTCGCGGCATTGCTTGGATTTGCGGCATTGCTTGGATTTGCGGCATTGCTTGGAATCTGGGCGTTTTCGGCAGAATTGGGATCGGGGGCATCACCGTTTGGATTTGCAGAAGATTCTATATTTTGAGCAGATTCTTGAGCATGATTCGATAGATCTTGATTATCGTCATTTTTAGTTTTCGTTTTGCAAGCAGAAACAGAACAGATCAGGGCGACGATGAAGACGGCAAAGAAGGCGCGTCTCGACGACGACGCCACAGAATGTCGAAGGAACATAGACATGAACTCTTAGATCGTTGCGTTAAGCGTTATCGGAGGCGTCGAATTTGAGCGAAATCGCATCGGCATCGGGATTGACGTTTTCGATCGTCACCCGGCAAAGCGTGCCGATGGGGAGTCGAGATTTGATCGAGATATTGGCTCGGATTTGCGTTTCGATCAAGGCGACTTGCGCAACATCGCCGCGATCGGTGACGTATTGCAAGACGATGGCATCGATCGGGGCTTTGGGTGAATCTTTGGCGCATTGAGCGAGGTATTTGAGCGTTGCCGTGCGATAGGCTTCGTGCGATGCTGCGCGACCGTTATCGAGCCCCGTCGACGACTCCGAGAGAAACCCGTTAAACGATTCGGCATCGAAGCGCGGCGCGCCATGTGCAAACCAGTATTCGAGCTGATAATGGCACATGAGATCGGCATATCGCCGCAATGGGCTCGTCGCTTGTGTATATTTCTCGACGCCTAGGCCGGCGTGGGGGCCGGGCACGAGCGTCGTCGAGGCGGGCTGGAGACAGCGACGCAACGCGTAGGCGCGTGCGTAGTCGTTTGGCATCTCGTCGAGGGTTTCTTGCGTCGGGAGGTTCGTCGGCTTGGGCTGGATTCTATAGAGCGTAGGCAGGTTGTTTGTCGAACAAAATTCGGCGACAAGACAATTTGCCAGAATCATGCATTCTGCGACGAGGGTTCGGCTCATCATGTGGCCATCGATGGGGATGAGTGCATAACGATCGGTATCGGGATCGTATTTGAACTTGAATTCGGGCAAATCGACGTCGATGGCCCCGCAATTGTGGCGATTTTCTGCACAGAAATCGCAGATTTCTTGAATTTTCCGCAATTCATCCGACGTCGCATCGTCGCCTTCTTCGAGCATCGTTTCGGCAGATTCATAGGTGAGTTTGTGCTTTGAGATGACGACGGAGGGTGTGATTTCGGAATCGACGAGGTTGTATTCGTCGTCGAAAGTCATGAAAAACGACATGGCAAGTCGCCGTTGGCCTTGCAATAGGCTGAGGCAGTTCTCGCTGACGATAAACGGCATCATGGGGATGCATTTTTCGGGGAGGTATATCGACGAAGCCCTGTGCCGCGCTTCGCGTTCGAGCGGGGAATCGAAGGGGATTGCGGCGGCAGGCGCGGCAATGTGGACGCCGAGGCGGTATCGATTATCGCCCAAAAATTCGAGCGACAAGGCGTCGTCGACGTCGAGTGTCTCGGCGTCGTCGATCGAAAAGACGTTGAGATGGGTGAGATCGCGCCTGCCCGTTTCGTCGATCCGTGAATCGTAGATGGCTTTGGCGGCGATTTCGACGTCGTCGGCAAAGGCGGCGTCGATCTTGTGTCGCAACAATGCAATATGCGTCTGCTTGTTCCAATACCCTGCCTTGCGCAAAAAATCTCGGGCTCGCAGATTTGCCGTGCCCGCAAATCCCCGATTGCGCCTATCTTGAACGGCATCGATGAGGATCTCGGCATCGGCACGTTCTTTGGAATCCGTGCCAAAAAGTGCATAATCTTCGACGATATGCCATGCATCTCGAACATTCGAGTTTGGCAAGACGACATCTTCGAGGATTTGTTCACGGCTCTCGTCGTCGAGTGCGAGGACTTTGGCGGCTTCGTCGGCAAAATCGGCGATCCATTTGTCTTTTTTGGCTTTGGCTTCGGCTTGGCGTTTGAGTGAATCGACGACGTCTTGCGGGCGTTTGACGTAGACGCCGGGTTGAATCGTCTTGAAATAGAACTTGTCGTTGCGCATCGCTCGAATGACGGCCAAATGCGATACGGCATCGTCTTCGTCGCACAAGAGCCCGACGATTTCTTCGGTCGAAATTTCGGCGCCATCGTCGAGGAGTCCATAGAGCTCTTCGAGGTCGAGCGTGAGCGCCATCGCTTCGGCTCGCGATTTAATCGACAACAACTCGGAGGCAATTTGCGATGGCGGATATTGAGGGGAAACCCTTCCAGGGAGCTTGTTTTGGACTTGCTTCGGATTGATCGACAAGTCGCGCCCGTTATTTTCGGTAGAAAGTCGAAGTTTTTTCGACTTTTCTTCGACCTGAGTGACAATAGCTAGAATAAATTTCGCCTTATCGGCGAATTCGACGATGGAACCTTCGGTAAAATGGATAGTATCTGCCATATATCGTGTTTGCGCGTTCAAACGCCCTGTCGAAAGAATGTCGATGATGAAGAGAGAAGCGCGCCAAGTGCGCCAAAGCCCGTGCCACAAGCCACGTGGGGGATCATGCCCCCATCGCCAAAGCTACGCGCACGACGCCAATCCCATTGGCGACAAGGCACAGACTTCAAACGGGCGACGATATCGTGCCACGTGTGCGACATACCACATAGAGGTTAAAAAAATCGCCTCTTATTCGCAAGTATAGACGGCGAAGTCGAAGAAAAATGGCGCTATATGCGTGGACAGGATTCGATTTTGCATATAGAATCGCGATGGTTTATTGATGCGCGTTCATGAGGATAACCGCTTTAACCGAGAGGGGAGACGATATGCCGAACTTAGTATTAGCACCGTTTTATGCGATAGCGGACTTGACCGTGGCGAGTCACCAGCACAAGATGCCGCCCGAAGACAGCTGGAAGCGACCGCAAGACGGCGGTCAAGAAGAAGAAGATAACTACAAACGCGGCGTGACCGACCGAATGTGGGGTCCGAGCGTGGCTGCCGATGGGTTTGTCTCGTATTTTACGACGCAAGACCCACACATGTATCACGTCACATCGGCCATGACGAATACGGCATTCTACAAATCGTTCATTTACACGATGATTCAGGCGTGTGAGTCGGCGTTTAACCAATGGCGCCCGACGTTGCATTTCGAACCGAGCAAAGTCAAGATCATGGGCCCGTCAATTATCGGGCAAACGAAGTGCTTAGCGGCAACGGCAAAGTTCAAACAGCTCTTCGATGCCTTTCCCGCGCATGCCTCCAATGCGAGTTTCAAGCACTACAACAAATGGAAAGATGCCGTCGGCAAAGGGATCGAAAAGTGCCTCAACGATTACGTCGACAAAGTCACGTTGCCGGGCTTGCCGTGGTACCCTGCATTTGCCGCGTTCCCAGCCCCCGTCGCGCCTCCTATGCCCAATACGCCGTGGCCACTCATCGCTTGCCCGTCGCTCGGCGTGAGCTCGATCTTAGTGCCCAAAAAGCTACAAGATGCGATGATCGACAACCTCGACGGCGAATGCAAACAAAATTCCAACGACGAATTCTATAAAACTGTGTTCGAAGCGATCGCCAATGCGGTGGCTCTCGGTTTCTCGGTTTGGTTGGCGTCGCAGATGGTGACAAATGTCCTCGGTCAGGGCAACATCCCGACATTCGTGCCGCCTCCGACGGGCCCGATTCCCGGTCCTGTCGTCAACGGAACGATTTTGCCAGCTCCTGGCGGGCAGATCGTTTAGTTACTTCTTCCAAAAGCATCCACCCGCCCGCTTGGGCGGGTTTTTTATTATCCAAAAAGAATTCTAACTCTAGCTGTGGGGGATTTTAGTCCTCACCCGCCCATCAGTTGCGATGCATCAAAGCCAAAACTTCGACGTGTTTCGTTTGTGGCATCATGTCGAAAGCGGCGATTTTTTGAATCACGTAGCGATCTGCCATCGCAACGGCATCGCGAGCAAACGTTGCCGGATGACAACTCATATAGATGATCGTCGGGGGGCCGTCTTGACGCAAGTGCGCAACGACGTTTGGGCTCAAGCCTTTGCGCGGTGGATCGAGGCAAATGACGTCGGGCGTTGCCCAGTTCATGGGCCATTGACTATCGAGATTCATGACTTCGAAATGCGTCTCGAAGTCGTCGGATTTCGACATTTCAATGGCGGATCGTATGGCCGAGGCGCTAAATTCTGCGCCGTAAAGCGCCCGACTCGGGGCAAATGTGCGCCCAAAGGCGCCTGCTCCGCAATAGAGATCCCACACGACATGGGGTTTTCGGTCGTACCAAGCCGCCGCTTCGCGATATATCCGAGCCGCCATTTCGGTATTGAGCTGTGTAAACCCCGACGCTGAAAAACGAGAAACGACATCGCCGTGTCTTTCTTCGATCGCGGCACAACCCCAAACGACAGTCGATGGCGAAACACGTATCGCGTTGTTCTCAGAATCGTTGATACTATAGGATACACCTACAATCGGCGAAAATTCTTTTAACTTATTGGCAAATGGTCGAATCCAATTCGGCACCTTGCCATAAGCACTATTGACGACGAGATCGACGAGGACTTTGCCCTCGGCATTGGCAAAGAGCGATACATAGCGCAAAGCACCCGTGGCAAAGAATACCCCCGGTTTCGATGCAAATATGTGCATTTTGCGAGCAGTCGAGACGATAAACGCCAAGGCTTGATTGAGAGGTGGCCGCAAGATGGGGCAAACTTTCGTCTCGATGACATCGTGAGAACGCGGCTTATACGACCCCAAAACGAGCCGTCCGCGAATCTCGGAGGCGACGAGATCGGTGCGATTCCTATAGTGAAATACGCTATCGGCGCGAACGAATGGAACTTCGTCGATGTAGGTGATGCCGGCTTTGGCGAGTGCCCGTTCGACGGCAGTGCGTTTCATCTGTGCTTGGGTCGAGTCGTCGATGTGCATGATGGGGCATCCGGCACACATACCCGCGGTTGGCCAACACGTGCGACACTTCGTCTTGAGAATGCGAGCATTCGATGTTTTGACGAGCCCATCGCAACGCCCCCATGCTTTGGGCTCGTGCATGCTACGGTGCTCGATGTGAAACTGCACCGTTTCGCCGACGATCGCACCGGGGATGGCGACTTTGCAACCGTCGTCGAGCACGACGATGCCATTAAAATCGTCGTCGAAATCGACGACATTTCCTTGAAGAATATTCGTCATGAGAACATATCGTCGATATTTTCATCGTATCGCCGCATGACGCGTCCGGCGGCCGACGCTTCGCTCACGCCCGAATCGTAGAGTATTTCGCTATCGAGTAAGACGCCTTTCGTCGCTGCGCGGAAAGCTGCCGTCAAAACGGCGTTTTTGATTTCACCGCCACTGAGTTCGAGATCCGAAAGCCATTCGTAATCGATGGGCTCGGCTGTCTTGATATCGGGCGGGCACATATATCGCCAAAGCCGCTCGCGCTCGGGCTTTTTGGGCATCGGGAAATAAACCTTATAAGTAATTCGACGTTCAAAAGCCGGGTCGATGGCGTTTTTGAGGTTCGTCGTCAATATGCTCACGCCTTCGTATCGTTCGACGAGCTGTAACAAGACGTTGATGCTCATATTCGAATAGCGATCGTTCGATTTCGAGACATTCGACGTTCGCTTTGTAAAGAGCGAATCGGCTTCGTCGAAGAGCAAGAGCTGCATATCGGGACGAGCCTGCTCGAATATCGTCGTCAAATTCTTTTCGGTTTCGCCGATGTATTTATCGACCATCGTCGCGATATTGATGCGCATGAGCGATAGCCCAAGCGTTTTGGCAATCGCTTCGGCGCTATGGGTTTTACCCGTTCCGGGCTCGCCGTCGAAGAGCGCAATAACACCCGTACCGCGCCGAATACGCCTCGAAAGTCCCCATTCATAGAGGACGCGACGACGGTTAATCGCCGATCCGATGATTTGTTGGATCTTCGTCATGATATCATCGCTGACGATGACGTCGTCGAGCGTAATCTCCGGATCCGAGACGAATGCCAAGTTTCCGATGTTCTTGGTCACTTGGACGGCGGCTGCTCGCTCGAGCTTGTCGTTCGTCATTTCGACGAGATCGCTTGCATTGAAATCGGTCGAATAATAGGCGAGTTTCGTCGCCTTCTGGATTTGAAAAGGCTGGAGTGCCATTTGTTGGCTGAGCAATTCGACGTCGATAGCCCCAGTATCGCTAAAGGGCAAGGCGACGTGTTGCCGCCACATCGCGGCGGCTGTATCGCGCAAATCGGCATCCATCTTCGATTTAAACGTAATATAGGGCTCAATGACGGGCAACGTTTTGACCGCCAAATCGGCGCACAGTGCGCAGACGACGGGGAACCTCGCCAAATGACGCGCAAGCGTGGCAGCTAGCCGCTCATCGGTCAAGAACGACGAGCTATCTTTGATGCAAATGATCGCCTGCATCACCATCGCATCGACGAATATGGCACGCAAAATATCGTCGCATTCGCCCGCTGCCAGCGTCGTGAGGTGGAATCCTTGCACGACGATGACGGGACGATCGAGTTTCGATGCGATGAGCTTGACGAGCGTTGCGCGACCACTCCCCGGTAATCCTTCGACGAGAAATGCCATTGATGGAATAAAATTCAAATTCTCGCGCTCGAGATTGGCAACACTACTGAGATTCGGACGATTGATGAAATTTTGTACAATGTCGAGGGCCTTGAGGTGAACCTTCGCCATAAACGTATCGTCGCTAAAGTGCGGTGTGAGCAATTCGGCAAAGAGCGACGGAAAAATCGACAACGAACGAATCCCGTTAAATGCGTTTTTGATTTGTTCGGCGACGACGAGCTCGAAGAACAACCCCATAACGGGCGATGTATTGGGCGTAATTCGGATAAATCCGAGCGACACGAGATGACTCGACGGAGAAACCGTATTGAGGAGAGCCGCGCGCTCCGAGGCATTCGACGCGAGCATTTGCAAGAGGAACCACGGACACATCACCGGCATGATGCGCTGGTTTCTCCAAGATTCGTCGAAGACGTTCCGAACGTTGCTATCGAGTTCGATCGAGACGAGAATCCACAAGATGATCAAGTCGCCATTGTTGAGATCGAACCGCTCTTGAAATTCCCGATCGGGAAGCACAAATCCCTGCTGTGCAGCAGCGGCAATGTCGACCGTCATGATGCGTTCAAATCGATCGATGAACAACTTCGAAAGCGGGAGGTCGAATGGACCGCCATGGACGCCATCGTTGATGAGATCGAGACATCGAATCCAATCGCCGATGAGACCCGTCATGCGAGCCACGTGCGACACGACATGCGCATGATAACATGCATCGCGATCTGACGATGGATAGACGAACGGGCGCAACGGAGCATCGAACATCTCCAACACCGAGGCAATGCGAGCATCGAGTTCGAGCGTCTCTTGCGGCGGCAACAAAAACTGCGGCTCATTGCCGTTGTCGTCGGCATGCAACAGCAAATAGTACGAATGATAACCCGGATTCGATCGCATTTGCGGCGGCGTATAGAGATAGTCCTCGCCAGGCACTGGGGCGACGACCGATCGATCGACAAACCATTGAGCAAGCTGGTACCGATTGAATTCCGTGAGATTGACTTCAAACTGAGCCATCACATCCGACGCGCGAAGCCACTCGCAAAGCTGTTGCCGACGCAATGGCGACATGGGCAATCTCACGCCTGCTCGACGCTGTCGCGTCACATTCTGCAATGCTGGTGCCAAATCTTGTGGCGCAGCCGTCGGACGCCCCGAGTTCCGACGCTTCAAAAGCTCGTAATCCCGGCGCGACACGACGACGCCAACTGTACGCATCAATGGCGTCGTCGGCGGGTAGAGCAAGCGATAATTGGCATACATCAAAAAGCGCACGTTGGCATTATTCCACGGTGCTTCCGCTCGGGCTTGCTCCGCCCACCGTGCCGCGACGACCGTATCATCGCCTTCGTATTCATCGGCTCCATCGCAAACGCTATCGATATCGACCGATTCGGCGCGATGTTCATCGGCAACGCTCCCCCCCCCCACAACACTCGCTAACGCGCTAGCTTTGGGCATCACGTAATCGAGCGGTATATGGCGTTGTGTATACGCATACTTGCGCTTGCTCGTCGTCGTTTGCGGCGCAGCCGCCCAGCTTTCATTCGCAGCTCGAGCTTCCCCTCTTTCCGCATCTTTCACATCGCCCGAATCTGTCGAATCGTTCGACGTCTCCACGCTATTCTGCGCTTCAATGCCCTTATCATCCTTATTATCGATCGACGTTTCCTCGCTTTTCGGCGCTTCGACATCGTCATTGTCAATATTTTTATTGACAACATCGTCGATTTGTGCATCGCTAGCGACCGTTTCTTTATTCGCCGATTTCGCCCCCTTGCGCGGCTTTTTCGGCACTTTCGCGCCTTCCACCTCGGGCACTTCGACCGATTCCGTCGATTCTTCCGATTCTGGCGATTCATCCGATTCAGACGCCGATTTCGCCCCCTTGCGCGGCTTTTTCGGCGCTTTCGCGCCTTCCACCTCGGGCACTTCGACCGATTCTCTGGGTTTGGGTGCTTCAGATCCGCTATCGTCGCTCGGCTCTGGGCCCCCGACATCTTCTGTCTTTTTGCGACGCGTTCGCTTCTTCGGGGCTATTTCTAAAGTCTCCCCATCTGCTTGGGTCATGGATTGTTCCTTATCCGTCTCGGTCAACTTTTTTTTTGCCATAGCCACCTACGCCCTAGGCTCCACCGCCCGCGACATACGCCGCACGCAACAGAGCCCCCAAAAATCGATAATCGCCAAACAACTTATTTCTTCTCAGTGATGACGAATTCGACGCGGCGATTCAAGGCACGCGCTTTCTTCGTCTTCGCCGGATCGAGCGGCTTGTCGGGGCCATATCCAATCGCCGACAATCGATCCGGCGAAATCCCCTGCGTGATGAGATAATCGACGACGGCTTGCGCACGCCCGCGGCTCAACGTCAAGTTGTGCTCATACGATCCCGTATCGTCGGTATGCCCTTCGACCGTCAGCTTCGTAATCTTCGGATTCGCCAAGATCGTGTGCGCCACTTGGTCGAGTAGCGAATACGATTTCTTTTTGATCGTCGTTCGATTGTTGTCGAAATAAATCTTGTCGCGAATTTCGAGCTTATCTTCGAGTACAAAGACGATTTGGCGACCTTTATCGGGGCAACCATCGTCATCTTTATAGCCGTTAATCGTCTCGGGCTCGTCGGGGCACTTATCGATGCCTCGGCAAATGCCTTTGTATTTTTCGAGCAATCCCATTTCGGAAACCCACGGATCGCAAATGCCATCGCCATCGTTATCGGGGTCGGGGCAACCGTCTTCGTCTTCGAAATTGTCGAAATCTTCGGGTTCTTCGGGGCACTTATCGACGCCCGTGCAGAAATACATATCGCTCAAACCGAGTTCTTCGACAAACGGCGCACACAAACCATCGCCATCGCCATCGGCTTCGGGGCAACCGCTATAATCGTCGACACCGGGCAAATTCGGGCAACGATCGGTCATCTTGCATCCAAAGTGCTCGGCGTTCTTTTCGTCCGTTATCCACGCATCACACCAGCCATCGCCATCGCTATCGGGATTCGGGCAACCATCATGCGCCGCCTCGCCCGCCACATCGGGGCACCAATCGATCCCCGTGCACGCAAACGACAAACCATCCGTCTCGCTTACCCAACGATCGCAAACGCCATCGCCATCGCTATCGGGATTCGGGCAACCCTCGAATTCGTCAATACCCGCCACATCGGGGCATGTATCGGTCATCCTGCATCCAAAATGCTCGGCCAATGCTGGATCGGTAACCCAAGCATCACACCACCCATCGCCATCGGTATCGGGGGCAGGGCAACCTTCGTATTCTTCAACGCCCGGCACTTGCGGGCAAAGATCATGGCGATCTTTGATCCCATCGCCATCGCTATCTTTGCTATTCGGCGCGTATGTCAAACCAAACAGTACCCGATACTCGGGGTTCTTCACGCCCGATCCAATCCCGGCACCAGCCCCCAAATCGATGTTCAAATCGATCGGCGTCTTCACCGTCAAACCCAACAAATACTCCGCCGACTGATGATTCGACTCCTGCGACTTCGAAGACATCGGCGTCTCGCCATATATCTCCCCCTTCACATCGAGCCAATCTTCGACCGCATGATAATTGATGCCAAATCCGTAATTAAACCCATGCGACGACGTATAATCGAGGTACTCTGTTTTACGACGCAACGTAAATCCCGCATTGAGCATCATTTCGACGGGGCCGATTTCATAATCCATCGCGATATACGGCCGCGCCCAAAACGACCGATCGCCTACGAGCCCCTTTTCCTGCCCCGTCGGGAGCGAAAATATCGCACCCAAACCGAGCGAAAATCCCGACAAATCTTGCAAAATCGCGCCCTTCACGCGAACTTGCATGTCGCCCGTCACGCCGCGTTCGGGCGCATCGACGCGAACCGAGTTAATCGTCCGAAACGGATCGCTAAAACTCTCATACGCGATAAACGGCAACGTCAAACCGACTTCTAAAAAATCCAAAATGCCTATCGCACCCGCCAACGTCAGCGACAACGCTCCGTCGATCTTCGCCGTCCGCGACGACGAAACGTCCGCCCCCGCAGGCACATCAAACTGCAAAGGAACACTGGCATAATCGCCCATTATCTTGACGCTATAATCGAGGTGCTCCATCGTCTTGGCCGACTCTACGCTAAAGACGCCATGCGTTCCCGCTATCGTATAAAATTGGCGCGTGTCGAATCCCTCGGCTCGCGATTCATTCACCGCGATCAACATGGCGATCGCCGCACACATACAAGCTATTTTCTTATTCATGAAATCTCCTTCCGAGGCCATCATCAAAAAGATCGGCTCATTGTAAAGGGAATCCCGCGCCGTTTCTACTACAAACGAAAACAATCGCGATATGTCACGCGTTTATCCTCAATAAACGCCCTCTATCATTCAGAAAAATACTCAATCAAACGCAGAATATCCATCATAACACCTATATAAACAAATATTCTGCCAATTATCGGCAATATTTACGTCGAAACTTCGCCACCTACGAGTCCATGCAAAGCCCTCGACGCCGCCACCACATCGCCATCGCCGACGACAAACGTCAACGCATTCGCCTCCGTAAAGACGTGAACCGGCTCAATCCCAGCCTCTGCCACCACCGCCCAAGCGCGCTCTATCCAAACGGGCATCCGCCCGATGTCGATCCCCACGATCGTCACATTCTTCACATCTTCACGAAACGCGCCACCCTGCGCCGCAACACCCGCCTCGACTTGCGCCAAATGGTTGCAATTCCACACGTCGATCAACGCGCTCATCCCTGCCTCACCAAACGAAGCATGCAAAACCTTCACGCCCTCGGCTCGCGTCAACCACTCGGGCAATCCACCCGCACAACGCACAAACGCCACACGCTTTGCACTCACCACGGCTATCGGCGCAATCCGGCTACGCTCCAACGCAAAATTCGGCCAACCATCGGGGCGAATATACGTCCCACCATCGTCCGACAACGACTTCTTCGCATACAACGCAATCTGATGGCGCTGCGCATAAATCACGGCATCGTCGTGCAACACCTTCGCGCCATGTTGCGCCAGCTCCAAAACCTCGCTCGAAGAAAGTTCATCTAATTTCCGAGCATCCAGAACAATCTTTGGATCTGCCGTGTATACGCCGTCGACATCGCTATAAATTTCGCAAGCAACCGCATTTAATGCACCCGCAAGCGCAATCGCCGTCATGTCCGAACCGCCACGCCCAAGCGTCGTTATCTCGTTCTTATAACTCGTCCCCTGGAACCCCGCGACGATGACTATCTTCCCGCGCTCCAGCTCATCCTGAATCCGATACGGCCGCACCGAAATAATCCGAGCATTGGCATGCGAGTCCGTCGTAATTATCCCCGACTGGCTACCCGTAAAACTTATCGACTGCGCACCATACTTCTGAATCGCAATCGACAGCAACGCCATCGTCGTCCGCTCACCAGTGCTCAGCAACATGTCGAGCTCTCGCGCCGGCGGCACATCCGTTATCTCCGCCGCCAATTTCAGCAGGTTATCGGTCGTGTTCCCCATCGCCGACACCACCACCACCACGCCAAAACCCGCCTCGTGTTTCGCCACCACGCGCTGCGCAATCGCCTCGATCTTCGCGATCGTCGCCACCGAACTCCCCCCATACTTCTGTATAACAATCGGCTGTACCACTTTGTTTTTACTCTACTTTTTCACGCCACCCGCGCACCACTTCCTGCGCACATGCGGCATTCATCACCGCCAACATCTGCTTCTCTTTTGGCGTCGCTTTGGCTCGCCCCACGGGCTCGCCATACGCTCCGCGCTCCGCCTATTTCGGCTCACGCCTCAATACGGCTACGCTAAAAGCGCCGCCTATTTCCCTGCGGTCAATACGGCGTCGGCTCCGCCTATTTCGGCTCACGCCTCAATACGGCTACGCTGCGCGGCTATGTGCTCGTTTCACTGTGCGCATACGCCGCGCTTTTTTCGCCTCACGGCATTATGAACTTTCACCGCTTCGATCGCAAGAATAACCCCTACGGCGACGCAATTCGGCCGAGCGACATTCCGATGCTCATCGTCTCCATTCACGCCCGCCAAAACGCACCCTAGCCGTTCACAATCCCCCTCCCGACAAACGCTTCTCTTATCCTGGCAAACGTTTCGCTTATCCCGAAAAACGCTTCGCTTATCCCGAAAAACGCTTCGCTTATCCCGAAAAACGCTTCGCTTATCCCGAAAAACGCTTCGCTTATCCCGAAAAACGCTTCGCTTATCCCGAAAAACGCTTCGCTTATCGCTCGATTCGATAATTCCTACCGCAACGCGGGCACTCGATATCGAGGTGATCGACGCCATGCCAAAGCTCATCTTGCTGAGACTTGGGCAAACTCGATACCATCTGGCGCATTTGTTCCACATCGCAACGGCAACCATAATAAAATACGGCCTCGTGCATGAGTTTCAAATCGCCATACAAAACGCCCGTCTTCGGTCCCTTAGCTGCAGCAAATTGCGCCTTAATCCTCTGTGCCGCCTCGCTCTGCCCCTCTGCGCCATCGCCCACCGTCTGCGACTCGCGCTCGGCTTCTTCGAACTCCGCCGCCACCTTGTGATACAACGCCAACAAATCGGCTTGCGACAACGACGCAACCTCATCCCACTTCGCATTTGGCATGCTCAACGCCATCACGGCTTCGCCATCGCCAATCGCAATGCGAGCTGGCAATTGCTCCGATTCGTCGAAATATTGCTCGACCAAATACAACGAAGACGTATCGCGCGGAATGAGCGATGTCTGGCGCACCGGCGCGCCCGTGCTCACTCGCTGAATCGCAAACGAACCCACGGGGTCTTTCTTCGCCTCCGCACCCAAACGCGTCAAACGCGCACACACCGTCCCCTCGGGCTCGACGCCACAAAACATACCCCACGGCTTAAACGGCAAACGAACCGTCCAACCCCACATATCGCGCTCAACCTGCGATTCCGACGCCAGCGTCGCCGATACGATGAGCGCATCGAGCTCCTTGCGCATCGACGCATCCAAATCCAACTCCGCCATCTGCGCCTGCTTCATATACGCCGCGCGCGACGCAAAAAGCTTCTCAACCTGATTCGTATAAATCCAAACGATATCTTTCGATTCCCAAAGAAAACGACGATATAGTGCCAATATCTTATCCATAAACCGAATTTCCTAAGCTGTTTTCTGTCATATCACGAAGAATATTCGCTATTCATCGTCAAATACCAAACAAAAAGACCAATTCCAACGTCTGTCGTCACGACGACGACAAAGTCGAACAAAACGATATCACTCTAAACACATTGGCGTCACAAAACACATGCGAAAGACGTCAAAAATCAATCGACAAAATGTAGAAAAGACGCCAACGGCGCCTTTTCCTTTATCCCAAATCATCGAAAACAGAAACAGAAACGAACGAATCTCATCGCGAAAATGCCACTTCTCAATTCTCGAGGTGGAAGAAGCTAAAAGACGAAAAAAGACGCCAACGGCGTCTTTTCTCTACCTAAAGAAACAAAAAATAACGACTTCTCAATAGTCGAGGCGGAAGAAGCTAAAAGACGAAAAAGGACGCCAACGGCGTCTTTTCTCTACCTAAAGAAACAAAAA
>SFMP01000192.1 GCA_004554395.1 Myxococcales bacterium
CTATTCCCCCTCGCCAATTTATCACATCTGCCGCAGGCAGATGTCTATTCCCCTCGCCAATTTTATCACATCTGCCGCAGGCAGATGTCTATTCCCCCTCGCCAATTTATCACATCTGCCGCAGGCAGATGTCTATTCCCCCTCGCCATTTATGGAGAGGGGGTGGACGATAGGCCGGGGGTGAGGTCCAGAGCTACGACTAAAGCTTACTTTCATCACTCGAGAAAACAGACAAAATGGGCAAAAAAAATCTTGACAAACCGAAAATCTAGCCATATATAGCGCGCCGTTCGCAGAGCCGATCTGTGGATAGGCCAGTGTAGCTCAGTTGGTAGAGCGGCGCATTCGTAATGCGCAGGTCCTCGGTTCGAGTCCGAGCACTGGCTTGTGATTTAGGCGTGTGAGATTTCTCATACGCCTTTTTTTTTGGCTTTCGCACGCCAACGAGATCTTTATTCTCCTTTTTCTTGTTTATTTCTTCGACGATTCGCCCTTTCATGGCGTATTTTCTCGACCGTTTTGGCTGCGTCGTGAAACATTTACGATACAGCCTTGAGAAATTTCTGACACGTTTTGACGCATTCGTGTTTTTCGATAACCTTCAAAAGCTTGAGTGAGGAGCTATGAAAAAAATCTGGAAATTCTTGCTCGACAACTCGTTGTTGCTCGTCATCGGCGCCGTCATCGCGCTCGTTTGGGCGAACTGTGGCGAGTCGGCAAACCACCTCTATCACGAAATCTTGCACAAACACTTTGAGTTCATGAATAACCCATGGTTTGGCACAGATATCGGCGATGGGAGTGGATTAAAACGCTTCGACCTGCACTTCTTTATCAACGATTTCTTGATGGCCTTCTTCTTTATGGCAGCGGGCAAAGAAGTCTTCGAAGCGACATTCCCCGGTGGTGCACTTCACAATCCGAAGCAAGCCGCCACACCGCTCATCGCAACAGCAGGCGGCGTCTTGGGCCCCATCGGCGTCTATTGCCTCTTGGCATTCGCCCTCGGACCTGTCTTTGGCTACACATGGCACGGCGTCGAAGGCACGCCCGAATACGCCAACGCCCTTTTCCACGGTTGGGCAGTCCCCACGGCAACCGACATCGCATTCTCGGCGATGATCGCCCGCATCATATTTGGCGGTCGTCACCCCGCTGTGCCCTTCCTCTTGTTGCTCGCTATTGCCGACGATGCCGTCGGACTCGTCATCATCGCATTGTTCTTCGGCTCGGGATTCGGCTTGAACACCCTCTTTGGTCTCGGCGTCACCGCTGCCGCCATGGCATTCGCCTACTTCGTCTTGAACAAACGACTCCATTGCAACAATTGGGTGCCCTATTTCCTGCTCATGCTCGTCACGTGGCTTAGCTTCGGCTATGCCGGCATTCACTGCTCACTCGGCTTCATCCCCATCGTCGTATGCATGCCACACGCCGACCGCGACGACGGCGTCCACTCCGACGACGAACGCGGCAAAACCGACGCCCTCAACAAAATCCAAACGGCCTTCTACGTCCCGACCGAAATCATCTTGGGGCTCTTCGGCTGGGCAAGCGCTGGCGTCGCCTTCACGACGATCGGATTCCCCACGGCCTGCGTCGCCCTAGCTCTCATCGTCGGCAAACTCATCGGCATATTCGCCTTCGGCGGCGTCTCGGGCAAACTCCTCGGACTCCCCGGCGACATGAGCTACAAAGACTTGCTCGTACTCGCTTCGTGCGCTGGCATCGGCTTCACCGTCGCTCTCTTCGTCGCTGGCGTCGCATTCCCCGACGGCGACACAAAAGATGCCGCCAAACTCGGCGCCCTACTCTCGCTCGGCAGCATGTTCGTCGCCTTCGCACTCTCGAAGATCTGCGGAACAGAACGACGCGCATAACCATAACAACCACCGGCACCATCGGCGCCTAAACGCACATCAAACGCACCAAATCTGGTGCGTTTTTTTTTGCCGCGCATTGGATGGCGCTCCGCCTATTTCGCCCCTTCGGGCTCAATACGGCTTCGCAGTCGCGCTATAGCCTATGGCAATACGCGCTCCATTGCGCTCCGCCTATTTCGCCCCTTCGGGCTCAATACGGCTTCGTAGCCGTGCTATGTGCTCGTTTCACTGCGCGCATACGCACGGCTTTTTTTTTGGGGGGGGGGGCCATTCCCGCGCCCCTCGGGCGCTATGCTGCCTCCCTGCGCCCTACGGGCGCAGGAATAAAAAGGGATGGGCTCGCTTGCACCGGGGTTGCGCTTCGCTTACCCTGGGCTGTGTTCTGGCGCCCTTTCAGGGCGCCTCATTCCCTCGCCAAATATGTCACATCTGCTTGCGATAAAAAAACACTGGCGATGATTGACGAAAAAAAGCGTATGCTTTACGATATGTGCGCCAATTTAGGCGCTATTTGTGTGGTAACACTTGATCTGGAGATAAATATGACGATGAATAGGCGCGCATTGGGAGGCTTGACAGCCCTAGTTATGGTTGCAGGCGCATTTGGACTATCGGGCTGTGGGCAAGTCGATGTCAACACGCCAGAAGGCTTAGAGAAGGCTATCAAATCGCGTCAAAAGCTCGAAAAGGCGATTCCAAAAGTATCGTCGATGCTTGCGCGTCCCGACGAAATGAAGCCACTCATTCCCGCACTCGTCGACCTCTATCAGGATGGGAGTTCTTTCGACCGCGAAGTCATTCAGGCATTGGCGAGTTCTGGCGATGCGCTAGCCGATTCGGCGTTTAGAAAGGCTGTAAAATCGACCGACTACAAACAGGTCATTCAAGCCGCCTATGGCATCAAGAAAACGGGCAATCGCGATATCCAGAACGAGCTTCTCGGTGTCTACGATAATCAGAAAAACCCCGATGTAAAACGAGCTATCCTCGAAACGGGAACGGCTATCAAGAACGAAAACATCGCTCGCAAAGCCATGGATATTCTCAATGGCGACCTCGACGAAACGCCGTTTACCCTTCTTCGCACGAGTTGCGATGTCTTGGCATATCAAGAAATTCCCGAAGCCGTCGAAACGCTCCTCATCGCCATCTATCACCAGGATGGCGTCGGGCGATCGCTCTCGAGCAATTGTACAAAAGCCCTGTTGGCTCTCGACAAAGACGTCGTCGGCCCTGTCTTGCTCAAGGCCTATAAACTCGAAGACGAAAAACTTCAGCAGTTCGTCAAAGATCATCCCGATACGTTGACCAACGAAACGATCCGCAACAATACGGCAAACGCTCTTGCGCTCTATCGCTATACTGAAGCCGTCGAGCCCATGCTCGATTACATCGCCGATACAAAGACGATCCCCGTCCCAGGTACTCTTGCCATTCGACCCAATACCGATCCCGCATGGCAAATGTGGGCAAGCCTCGTCGGCGTCGCCTCGCAATCGACACTCTTCTCGCTCAACGATATCGGCATTCATGGCAATCAACGTGCAAAACAGGTGCTCACCGAATTGTTCAATTGGACGATGCCATATAAATCGAAGTTCAAAAACGCCATCGAGCTCACGGGCTCGACGAATATCGAAGTTTCACAACGCGTCAATGCATATCGTTTGTTGCGCGAAAACGATCTCATCTCGAATACAGAGACTCTCGCTTTGATCGAAAAACTCAAAGGCGAAGAATTCCAAAACGAACGCACATTCCGCAACTGGGCGCGCGCTTCGATCGGTACCGATATGGTCACCTATAGTGCTGTGACGTCGAAATCGGGCGATACGTCGACCATTTGGGCGGCCTTCAACGCGATGAAAGAATCGGGTGGCGTCTTCTTCGTCCCCGTGCCCGAAGATCCCGAAGCTCCTAAACTCGATCACTATAACGATGGCGTCTCGCAACGCATTGCCGATGTCAAAGGCGCTTTCGAATTGGCCGATAAATGCGATACCAATGCCGAATGCTATGCAACGGCTCTCAAAGCGGCAAACGTTGGAAACTACGAACGCATCAAAGCCGTCTACGAACTCGGTCTTTCGGGCGATCACAAGTATTTCGAAGTCGTCGCTAGCGTCTACAAAAACCTCGACGTCTTTGGGCAACTCTATGGCACAAAGGCACTCGCTCAATTGGGCACGAAAGACGATGTCGAAAGCATCAAACAGCTCAACGAGAAGTTGTCGAAAGAGATGAATCAGCTCCAATATCAAACGGCAAAGACGAGCCTCGAAGGCCTCATCACGACGCTTAAAAATAAAAAATAGTCCGCTCTAGGATTTTGCAAAAAAGCCAGCATGCGCTGGCTTTTTTTTGATCTGCGTCTGTCGTTACATCGCTCTGCGCACGCCGTAGGCGTTGGCGGAAAACATGCCCCCAAATTTTTTTTCTACTTCAGAAAAAACTTCTTGACAC
>SFMP01000021.1 GCA_004554395.1 Myxococcales bacterium
AATAGGGCGACTAAAAGCCCGTATTGAGCCCAGAGGGCGAAATAGGGCGACTAAAAGCCCGTATTGAGCCCAGAGGGCGAAATAGGGCGATAGGAGCGCGTATTGCCTGTCGGGCAATAGCGCGACGGCTCCAGCGAATGGGGGCGTAGCCGCCAATCGCCGGAGCCTCAAAAAACATGCCCGAAATGCGGATTAGACGTTGGGACGAGCGTGCTCGCGGACTTTTGGATTGTCGGCGCAGGGGCCCGACGTGATTTCGAGGATAGCGCGCGTGCAGCCCGAGATGGCGTCGATCATGGCGTCGTTTTCGGCGTCGGTGGGTGGGTTGGCTTTGGCGTCGACGAGTGCGCGTTCGAAGCGTTTTTGTGCACGAGCGAGGTTGTTTGCCATCTTGTCGCAATTGTCGGTCTGTTGGGCGACTTCTTCGAATTCTTCGCAGATAGCTTGCATTTTTTCGACGGGCGTGGCGCACCCCGTGGCGAGTAAAAGCCCGAGAACGAACGCGGCAAATGGGGTTAGAATACGTTTCATCATAGTTACTGCTGTTATTGATATGCGCGGCGTAAAAAACGTAAAAAAGCCGTGCGATAAGGTTGGTCAATTCGCTTCATCATTGCGCAAGTTTTATTTTGAGCACGAGTAGAGAGAAAAATCCAGTATTTTCTGTGGCTTAGTCTTGTTATTTTGATGGCGACGTTATAGAGCAGTGGCGCTTGTGTACTGGGCGGCGGTGTGGCGCCGTTTGGTGGTGTGTTAGGCGGCGGCGCGAGCATTTTGGCGCGAGCTGTTTGGCTCGTCTTGGCACGTCTTGGCACGGTTTGATGCAGTGCGAGTGAGGAATGGTGCAATTTTGCACGAAGGAGCGCGATATGACACGACGACACGACGATCGATTGATGAATGAAATTCGACATGTCGAGATAATACCTAATTTTATTCCGTCGGCGGCGGGTTCTTGTCTTATTTCATGCGGCAAGACGCGCGTGATATGTACGGCGAGCGTCGACGAGAAAGTGCCGCAATTTTTGGAGAATGCGGGGCTTGGTTGGCTGACGGCGGAATACAACATGTTGCCGGCGTCGACGGGTGCGCGGACGTCGCGCGAGAAGGTGGCGGGCGCGGGGCGGACGCATGAAATTCAGCGGTTGATTGGGCGGAGTTTGCGCGCGGCACTCGATAGGAAGAAGCTGGGGCAACGCACGATTACGATCGATTGCGACGTCATTCAGGCCGATGGCGGCACTCGGACGGCGTCGATTACTGGGGGCTATGTGGCGCTCGTGTTGGCGATCGATAAATTGATGCGTCAGAAACTCATCGAGAAGTCGCCGATCGTCGAGCAAGTGGCGGCGATAAGCCTCGGCAAGGTCAAGGGGGAACTTCTGCTCGACCTCGATTTCGTCGAAGATTCTTCGGCCGATATCGATGCGAATCTCGTCAGCACGCCGCAGGGCAACGTCATCGAGTGGCAGACGACGGCAGAACGAGCGCTTTTGCCGTTTTCGGAGCTAGGTGCGATGGTCGAGTTGGGATTGTCGGGGATTCGCCAGCTTTGCGAAGTCCAGAATGCGGCTATCGAAGCACATCGCGCTGCGATGGCGCATGAAACGCCACGAACATAGGACGTGTGTATCGATTTATGACATCGCGCCAAACGCCTATGAAGCGCCTTTTTTCGAGTCTAGCGGCAATCGCCATTTTTGGCATGGGACATGCGAGCGAAGCGGTTGGGTCGCCGCTTGCGTCGTTTGGTAGCGACCCGGAATCGGTGGCGCGCGCCATGGCCGCCACGTCGTCGGTCAATCCGACTTCGGCGGCAACGGTCAATCCGGCGCGGCTCATCGATGCCAAGGGGATTGACATTTCGCTCGGGATCGTCGTCGCCGACGATGCCATACAAATACAGAGGAAAGACGCCGGGTTATCGACGTATGTGGCGTATCAGCTTGGGGCGGCGGTGGCGTTGCCGATTGGCGACTGGCGCGACAGGCTCTTTCTCGGCATCGATATGCATTTGCCGCATGATTCCCTCTATACGGTCGACAATTCGACGCAAAACGACATCGTGATCTTGCATTTGGGCAACGATGCTCGGCGTTTTACGTTCGATGCGGCGCTCGGGGTTCGGATTTGGGAACGCATGAGTGTCGGCGTTGGCGTGCACATCATTCCCGATGTCGTGGCCGATGTCGTCATCGATTTTACGTCTCAGGCGCAAAATAGCAAAAGCCATGTCGAGGTGGGGTATAAATTCGCGCCTGTCGCGGGGTTCTATGGGCAGTTTGGCGATTATATCCATCTCGGCGTCGCCTATCGATCGGCAACGCGACTCAAACTCGACGTTCCGGCTCGCGTTTTTGTGAGCGATTCGATCGGGCAGATTCACACGCGCCTCGAGGGGTATGCGTTTTCTGAGCCGCACGAAGTTTCGATCGGTTTGAGTGCCGATTTGGCACCGCTTGCGACGACGTCTTTGGCGCGATTTGCGCTCCATGCCACGGCCCAAATCCAATATTATCCCTACCCTCTCATCCATTCGGCTCGCGTTGTGCTCTACGACGAACAGGGCGAAACGGTCAGTGAATCGACGCATGCCAATACGAAGCCAAACTTGGCATACGCGCTACGTGCGGCGATCGATTGGCGACCGCTCGACGAAATCACCGTTTCGCTCGGCTACGCATTCGAGAAGACACACGTTCCGGCGCCGCGTTCGATATTCAACATCATCGATGGCGATCGGAATCAAATCGCCTTTGGGGCGACGTTTTGGTTGCCCGACTCTTGGCTAAAGTCGTTTAATCTCGGCTTTTCGACGGCGGCAAAATTCGATTTTTACGACATTCGCGATGTCGAGAAATACGAATTTCTCTTCGGTAATCCGGGGTTCCCAGCCCTGCGCTTCGAAGGGTATGCCTTTGCTTGGCACGCGGCTTTGCGGCTGCAGTTCCAATGAGATCGACCGTTGGCGGCTTCAATGAAATCGACCGTTGGCGGCTTCGGTGATGGCGATTGTGATGATAAAAGTTTAGTAAAATCAAATAGTTACGCATGAAAACGCAGAAAAACTCTCTCACCATTCCGCCCTCCATCTGCCACGATATCGATGTCGAATGCAGACGCGTTGATCGGATGAATCCGATAAATTCGCCCGAGCCTGTTCATCGGATAAATCCGCCCGATATCGATGTCGAACGTAGGCGCGTTGATCGGATGAATCCGATAAATTCGCCCGATCCGATAGAATGTCTACCGTCCCGATCCACGAAACGATACCTGAGGCGGTGTTCTATCGCACTCTCTGCCCTATCGATCGTTGCCATTGCAATGGCATCGTCGTGCACCGCCGAGGTGCGCGGATTGGATTCCGATGGCGATGGCTTGAGCGATGAACAGGAACGGATGTTTTGCACCGATCCCCATACCCCCGACACCGATGGCGATACGATTCCCGATGCCCTCGATCCGTCGCCGTGCGATAAGCCCAAGATTAACGTCGTTCCGACGGTCGTTTCGACGGTTTCGACCGAAACGCAGGCGACGGCGACGGTTCAAATCGCCGTGCGCGATGCCAATGGGCGCTGGATCGACGACGACACGCTCGAAGTACGCACGACGTTTGGCGAACTGACGCCTTTGACGAAGATTGGCACGGGGATTTTTGAGATTTCGCTGTCGTCGTCGAACGATGGTGCCGCCGAGGTGACGTTTTCGTTGATGCATGCCAACGTTTCGGAAACGATACTCGTCGAATTGAAGCTCAAAAAAGAGACGAGCATCGAGCCGAATCCAGACAATCCCGACCCAGAAAAGCCCGATCCCGAAAAGCCCACGCCGAGCCCCGATAGTTCGTCGTGTGCCGATTTCGTCCTCACGACGCCAGGCGTCAATCCGGGGATTTATGCCAATTCGGGCAAGATGGACGGGAAACTCATCGTCGCCGCCGTTGATGGGCAATCGCTCAATTGGAGCGATTCGGCACTACGCGCAAAGCCGGGGGCTTACGTACAAGTCGATCTCGGCGATGGATCGGTTTTGCACGGCACGACCGACGACAATGGATGCGTGGCTTTCGAAGACGAACGATTGAAGGGCGAAGTGACGGTGACGATTGGTGCACAAAAAGCGCGATATGTGACGATGACGCATATCGATGCTCGCGTCATCGTATTCCCATTGATATCGCGCGATATTGCGCAAAAAGACGCCAAAACGGAGGGGGCAAAAGTCACGGGCACTGTGCGCGGATTCTGGGGAGAAACGGGATTGCCTACCCTACCCCCACAAAATACAAACGTCTTCGGAACGATAAACATCGCCATCGTCCAAGCGGCGATTCGCAACATGCCCCTGAGCTCGATGAATACGGGTTCGATATTGCGCCCGCCCAATGGAGAATCGGTGACGGCTGAGTTATTCGACATCCCGCCCAATTTGGTTTTGTCTAATAAACGCGATCCGTCGCTGTCGCGATTTAGCCTCGACAAGCTCGAGCCAGGGAAATATCTCATCTTTGCCCTAGCTGGAGCCGGCGGAAATATATTGGCTGCATCGCAGAATCCATACGAACTCAAGTTCAAACCGATGGCTTTGGGGATTAAAGAAATCGAGGTGCGAGCGGGCGAAACCGTCGACATCGATTTGCCATTGCAAATCGATTTGCGCACAAATACCGACGATGCTCGACTTCACTTCGGCCAGCTCCCCACCGATCCAAAGACGGGGCAAGCACTCCCCATGGGGCTCGTTTTGCCGATGATTCGAACGGGGAAGGGATACATATTTCTCGACGTCAATTCGGAATGGAATCTGCCGAATTTTTCGAACCCGATTTCGCTCATCTTTCCGCGCGCCGTCGATGAAGTCCTCACTTCGCTTGGGCTTTTGGTCGATCCGATGGTCGTCGGGCTTGCGGCGCGTCGGGCCGTGTCGGGATTCGATTTGCCCGGAATATCGACGCGCGTTTCGCACATCGTCTTCGACAAATCGTCGACGGCGACGCCCGCCGTCTATATGAACGACGGCGCTCAATGGCCTAGTTTGCCAAAATTCGTTACGCCCGAACCACCACAATCCGAAGCACTCGACGCCGTCGGCGGAAATCTCTACCCCAGTCGAAAAATTGCTTGGGAAATGAAATCCGATGCCGATCTGACGATTTTGCGGCTCAATTACATGACGCCACCCATCCACAATAAAATACTCAACTCCGATATCGGGGCTTCGCAAGCCCATTTATTGTGGGAAATCTACGTTCCATCGCCATATCGAGAAGTCGTCTTGCCATCGTTGAGCGAACAAGCCCCCGACTACCCCGTACTCGTCAACTACGAACCGACGACGAAAGACGCCGCCTATCAATACGACGAAACGACGATCGAGCTCGAAATCAACGCCTACTACATGGGACCAAAGCATTTCGACTACGAACGCGATTTTTGCTTCGAAGACGTCAACATCCATTCCCTAAGCGTCTCGCAAGATTCGTATCTCATTTCGGTTAAGTAGAGGCTTTGAAACATTCGAGATTTGCGACTGATTTGGGCGAAGTAGAGACGTCGAAACAGGTATGATTCTTTTGGCGAAGTAGAGGCTTCGAAAAT
>SFMP01000193.1 GCA_004554395.1 Myxococcales bacterium
ACAGGATGTAACATCTAGGATGATTACTTTCACATCACAGGATGTAACATCTAGGATGATTACTTTCATATCACAGGATGGAACAACAAAAATGTCATTATAGGATGATACAAAACACGTCATAAGACCCAACACAAGAGCCATAAAACGCTGTATTTTCAACAGTTTTCGCAATATGTGATATTTTTTTAATATTTTTTCTTGACTTGTAAAAAGCGGTAGCTATCATGAAAGACACAAAGACGAATGTTGCATTTGTCGATGCCCACATAGACGATTATTCCGTCATTTTTTGTTATTCGGGTTACTATTTCCTTTCTATATTCAATTGCACAGTATTGTCTTGTCCACATCAACATTGTCACCAAGCGAGGTATAACGATGTCTTCACAGCAATCACTTTTTCCATTCGATCTCTTTAAGCTATGCTCACTCTATGCCGCCAACGGTTCCAAACCTGCCCCCAAAAAGCGCGGTCGCAAACCCATCAAAGACAAACGCGTTGTCGCCATTGCCCTCGAAGGCGATGTCTACGCCGATATCGCCGAAATCTGCAACGCCATTCAAATGCCCATTGCCTCGTATCTGCGCGAACTCATCTTACAAGCACATCGAGAAGGCATATTGCCAAGGAGTCAAACACATCATGTATCCCAATCATAAACGCCACTTGCGACCGCATCCGCGCGCATCCCCTTGCCAACATTCACGCGCATCCCCTTGCCAACATTCACGCGTTTTAGTCGCCAACTATCTCAATTCTCCCTCCCACCAATTCAAACGTTATCTCTTTTCTTCACCATCATTTTTTTCATTCTCAATAAGGAATCTCACGATGAACAAACGCGAAATCCAACTATTCAATGCCCTCTCCCTCGACCGCGAAGAAAACGCCCGAGTCTTCAAAAAAACTAGCGTCAACGTCATGCCTAGCATCGTCGACAAGTATTCCGAACAAGCACACTTCATCTACGAACTCTTGCAAAACGCCGACGACGCATGCGCTACGAGTGCCAAATTCATCCTCACCCAGCAACACCTCATCTTCATTCACGATGGGAAACGCCATTTCTCGATCTCCGACCCAGCGACCGAAGACGAAGACCGTGCAAATGGGAAACTCGGCGATATCAATGCCATCACAGCCATTGGACTATCGACGAAGACGACCGATGCAACGATCGGAAAATTCGGCGTCGGCTTCAAGTCCGTCTTCCAATACACTCGCTCACCACACATCTACGATTCGAACTGCAATTTCAAAATCGAAGATTACGTCGTTCCACGGCTCATCGACGACGATATGAGCGATCTTTATGGGCGTCGCAACGACGAAACGATGTTCTGCTTGCCGTTTAACCCCGATGGCGATGGCGCTCAAACGGCCTACGAAGACATCGCCCTCAAATTGCGAAACCTCAACCACCCGCTACTCTTCCTCCAACATCTCCAAACCGTTAGTTACGAGTGCGACGACTTCAAAGGCTCCTACACAAAACAACTCGAAAAATCCTACGCTTTCGGCGACACGACCGCCGAACACATTCTCCTACACGATGTCGTCGAACTCTTCGACGATGAAGATGACTACGTCGACGACAATGATGAATGCGTCTACGAAGAGGATGGCGACGACGATGAATCAAATTCGCAGCTCTCGATCTGGCTTTTCTCGCGCCAAACAAACAAAGGACACCGCTATTGCGTCGGTTTCTTTGCCGACGGCGATGGCTATCTATTCCCAGCCGCACATTTTCCTGCATTCTGCTTTTTCCCGACGCAAGTCGCGACAAATCTCAACTTCATCGTCCACGCTCCATTCCAACTCACCGATAGCCGCGAGGGCATTAAAGGCGGAAACAAACACAACGACGAAATGATCGCATGCCTTGCAAAACTCGCCGCCGATGCCATCGTCCTATTGCGACAAATCGGCGAAACCGAATCCAAGCACATCATCGACGACGCAATTATCAAGGTCATTCCATGGAACTCAGCAGATTTCTCCACCAGATACGCATCGACATCGTTCCGTCCATTCTACGAAGCCGTTGTCGCCGTATTCAAAACGCGTAAAATCATACCTACCCGCAACGGTTATACGACGAAAGACAATGCCTATTGGGCTTCGAATCCCGATATCGTCAAACTCTTCTCCGACGAACAACTCGCAGCTCTCTACGGCAACGAATCTGCTCACTTTGTCTTCACGACGCGGGGGCGCGACGAGACAAAGCGCAACGCCCCACAACTCTGTGCTTTCATCGATTCCATCGTCAACGACACCACCGACGACGCCAGCATCGCCAACCATATTGATTCGGCATTCATCGAAGCTCAAGAGACCGCTTGGTTACACGACTTCTATCGATGGATTTCTAACTCAAAGGAACGACAAAAAATGTTCAAAGAAAAACCGATCTTCATCAATCGCGAAGGACGCGCCACACGAGCCTTCGACGAATCCGGCAATGCCATCCTATTCCTCCCATACGATTGCACACAAATCCCATCCGATTATCCGACCGTTCACCCCAGTCTCATCGAAAATGAAGAGACGAAAAAAATCCTCAAAGATATTGGCATATCGGAACCGACTCAATGGGACTTCATCTACAAATACATTTGCCCCAAATTCCACGACTCAAGCATTCGTCCTCAAACGACGTCTTCGGAATCGCAACTCAACGATGCCATTGCCAAAAGCCGCGCCGACTTCGGTATCGTCTTCGATTTCTATTGCAATGCCTGCCTAAGCGGAACTGCCGATTCCGAAACGAAGTTCCGATTTCTCGATGAACTGCGCAATTGCACATTCCTCGTCGGCATCAAAACGCCACAATTCCAAGAACGCAAGCTGTTCAAAGCGACCGACCTCTATATGCCAACCAGCGAACTCAAACACTACCTCGAAATCGTCGACGACCAATTCATCGTCGATACAGATTTCTACCGCCCATGCATCGGCGAACGACAAACGCAATTCGAGCAATTCTTGACTGCTCTCGGGTGCATGAAAGATGTCGCTTGCACTTCCACGACGACGACTGTCTATCCCCCGAGAATAGGGCGAACGCAATTGCAAATCGATAATCAATGGCCCGATCCCGAATACCGCTGCTATTACGAACCCATGCTCTATATTGAACCTTCTATCGTTGGAAGCGAAAAATATGTCGAATACATCGAATCACACGGCGACATGGCGCGATCTCTACTCCTGTGGAACGTACTCCTACAGCGACCAAGTCAATACCCTCGTTCGTTCAATGACGAACTCACCGGCAAATGCCACTATAGACGCCAATCCTCCAAGAAGCCCTTCTACGTCATGGATTTCACTTCGCACTGCACGAGAATGCTCAGAAATGGCAAATGGCTCTTCGATAAAAACGGCAACGCCAAATCGCCTAATGAACTCACAAAAGATGTACTCAACCCAGCCTACGACATCGACGCTTCTGCCGCCTCCAAGTTGTTCAAGTTCTTGGGCATCGCAGACTCAAAAGACGACAAATTCGCAAGAGTCGAAGCCATCCTCGACGAATCCAATTTTTCTATCCGCGATAAAGAAAACACGATGTTTGCCATGGAAATCGTGAACGATGGCTTCACAAAAGAAGATTACGAGGCATTTAAAGCATGGAAACGAATCAACGAAATCGCAACGCCCGCACCAATCACTGCCTATACCAATTCGCGCAAAGCCTACACATCAACAACCAATACCAAAACCGATGACGCGAGCGAGTCCACAGAACAAAGCGACACCCCCGATGAGCGTATATCATCGCTCGATCGCATTCTACGCGAACTTGAGGCGCAATACCGCGTCATCTCCGACAACCAAACCGATGATGCGAGCGAGTCCACAGAACAAAGCGACGCCCCCGATGAGTGTGAATCATCGCTCGGTCGCATTCTACGTGAAATCGAAGCGCGACGTCTCGAGCAGATCGAAAAACGCCCAAAGGCCGACGGCGACGATCAAATCGACGACGACGTCACCATTGATTCGCGCGATGAACAATTCCTATATCTCATCGAAACTGCGAAATACCACTTCGATGCATTGCGCAATATCTTAAACGAAATCAAACGACTCTACATTTCGTAGCGCTAACGCGTGCGCCCCGTCCGAGACAGCTGGCGGGGCGCGCCATTTCTAATGCCGCCAAGAGCCAATAGCCCATCGCAACAATGCGACGGGAGCTTGCGCCGAGCAAGCCCCACACAATGATAAAAAGCTATCTTTTAATGAGCAAGATGGCGATCATCATATTGCCATGGGTATCGGGGGCCGATGCCTCGATACGACCTTGTTCGCCAAAAGACGACATGCCGATAAACGGAATATCGCCGAGGGAATGGCGGATATTTTGGCAGACCTTATTCATCTTTTCGGCGATGATCGATGCGCAACCCGCGCAATACATGACAAAAGCCGTCCGAATCGTACTCGGATCGATATGCCTCAATATCCGCGATACCATTCGACCAGCTTGATCGACGAGGTAATCGGCACTACTGCGCATGAGATAAATATGCGATCCGACGGGAATCTCCGAATAAAACTCGATCGACTGATTCTCGGCATCGATGCGGTAAGGATGCGCGAGCCAGATCAAGTCTTCGTCGGGCATTTCGTCGTTCGGTCGCACCATCGATCCAATCGTATAAAGCCCCGCCGATCGAGGCAAATCGCCGCCTCGAGCTATCTCGATGTCAAAAATCGAATCCGTCCATTCGTTATAGACGGCGGCGGCTGGTCGATCGTCGATTCTTTCAATCGTGCGCAAATTCGACGACGTCACGATTCCATGTTTTTGAGTCGGCAAATAACCCGCTTGGTGAATGGCACAAACGAGTCGATCGCCATAAACGACGGTCAGGAGTACGCCACAAGTACTCGTCTTTTCGTTGAGAAACACAAACGGTTTCGATAAAAACTTGTCGTTAGCCGCCGTCGCACCAAAGACTTGAACGCGATCGTCGAAGACGTCGTGAATGCCCTCTATGACGCGCTCCTCGTAGCCTTGCATGGCATGCATGACGACGTATGTGGGCGATTTTGAACAATCGCAACGCGATCGAATCGCTGCGCTCACGCGCGCCCTTACGTCTTTCGACGCCCGCGCCTCGCAATCGAATTCCACGAGGATCGGGCACGTTTCGAGTGCATCACTCGCTTCGACGACGAGCCCCAAACTCCCCCTCTCATATCCCGATGGCGCAATAATCCCATGGTACGAGCTCGCACCAAATATCTCAAGGCGCGGGAACTTGGCTCGAAGATCTCGAATCACATCGACATCGACGTTTTGCGTCGAATAGACGATGAACGCGCGAGGATCGATCCACAATGACGTGTCGAGTTGCTGTAGATTGGTGATTTGCATACTCAGCTCTCTGGGCAAAATGACGACAATCCATCCCTTTTATTACCACGATTTGCGCTCTTTGTCCACGCAAGCCCCAAAATCCGAGCACATTCCAAACCTATCGACGACGAATTTGCAAGAGCTACGAATAGAATGCACGCCAATTGCGTTCAAATGCGTTATAGAGGTATTCGATGACTCGGATCGAACGCTTTGCCTCGTGGCAACGATGCGACAATTCACCCACTCATATTGACTTAAGGAGAATGATATGGCTACGACGATATCGATCGACGACAGATTCGACTGCACACCCGAGGTCTTATTCGACCGCCTGAGCGATAACGATTTCGACGACGACTTGATGAAAGCTCTCAACATGAGCAAAGCACTCATCGAATCGAACGATACCCCACAGGGTCCGACCTACAAAATCCGCCTCACCAATCCCGATACGATTCCCGCTATCGCAAAGCGATTCACGGGGGAACACTTATCCTATGTCGAAACTCGCATTTGGAACCGAAGCAAACTGGGAAATACGTGGGAAATCGTGCCCGAAATCAGTGGCGCCACCGTCGAAGCCAAAGGAACGACCGAAATCGTCGCCGACGGTACGGGATGCATCCGACGCACGCGCGGAAAGATCAGCGTCAATCTACCTCTCATCGGCAAAAAAATCGAAGAAATGGTCCTCCAAAGCATCAACGATACGTTCAAACGCAATGCGGAATATTGCCGCAGTGCCATTCAATAAACGCATTCTGTGCACCCGCGCCCGCTCTGCGCGGGGCTCTCTACGATCCATTGCTCCAAATACACAGCGCAATCCAGCGCCCTACGACAACACCGATAATCGTCAAAACGACACTAGCGACGATATATCCGCTGGCAATTCCCCAATGACCTTTATCGATGAGCCCAACGGTTTCGAGCGAAAACGTCGAAAACGTCGTCAAACCACCACAAAACCCTGCTTTCCAAAAAGACGTCGAGGCCGGCGATAATAACTGCGTCCGGATCAAGCATCCCGCTATCAATCCGATGATAAATGCGCCCAACACGTTGACGATGAGCGTTGCAACGGGAAATAATGACGATGACGACGACGACAACGGGGGCAATTGCGATATGCCATAGCGCAACATTGCCCCAATGGCACCTCCTGTCCCGACTGCAAAAAACATCACGGGGGAATACATCGATGCTCCATAGCTATATTCAAAAAACTCGATGGGCGATTTTTCTTTCGCTCCTAGGCCCTCTCCAAGCGTGCGAGTCATCCGACGATGAATTCAATCGAGAAATGATCGCGACAACCCCGCAAGCCATTCGATACGGCACGCCCGACGCCGACGATTCCTACCGCTCTGTCATGGGGATTGCCATAAAAACTCGCGAAAAAGCCTCCATTTATTGCTCGGCCGTCCTCATCGATGCGCATAAACTGCTCACCGCCGCACACTGCGTCTCGACGAGCGATACATTCCCTTTCGACGCTCTCCGTCAAAAAGATGCCATACAAATCGTTGCACAATACGGCTTTCAAAGCTCTTCCAATCCCCCAAAAACGGAGTTCTATCCCATCGGCGACGTTCAAATTCATCCCGGATATAACCCCAAAACTCGCATTCACGACATTGCCATCGTCGAAATCGACGCCAATATCGACACAACGCCATTCATTCCCTATCCGATAGCAACCGATCCGAACGTCATTTCGCTCGCAACGCAAAACAAATCCCCGATCACTTATGTCGGATACGGCAACGACGAATCGAGCACCTACGGTTCGCGAAAATACTGCAAAAGCACCGCAGAATCTCATTGTCCAATGTCAGCGGTCGCCTGCTCCAAATCGACGTCTAAAGCATCTTACGACATCCCCGGCGGCACAGTCTTCGACGCCATCGACGATTGTGCGCCGTGTTTTGGCGATTCCGGAGGCCCTGCCCTTATCGATATCTATGGCGTGGCGCACGTCTTTGCCATTACGTCGTTTGGCGATGAAACATGCGAAGACTTCACCGCCTCGACACTGGCCCACGAACACCGCATCTGGCTCAATGACCGCATAAACCCAGAATCGCACGCCCAATGCGCCGCCATGCCTCGACATACGCGCTCAAACGCATCGTTCCCAATCCTCATCGCAGTATCGTGCATCGTCGCTTTCGCTCGACGACGCCACCACCCAAACCGCGCCAAAACAGCTTTATTTCAATTGGTGCATTGTGTAGACTCCGCGCCTAGAAGTCGTGCGTTCTCGCGCCTTTCGTAAGCTCTCGCACATGCAAGGCATGGCTAGAGCTTGGGCTCTGGAGGGCCAAAACACCAATTCTTCAAATCACTACTGGGCGTTAATCATGGCAAATAAACAGCTCTACGGTATTTTGATGTTTCATCGAGAAATCGTAAGCGAACGACGAATCTCCAAAATGGTCGTCAAAATCGGCAAAAAACAATCGTGCGATTTCGTCGTCGATGCCTTTGAATTGCCCGAATTCACGATCTTCAAAGATGGCAAGCTCCACCTCTTGAGCGACATGACCGCTACTCTTCAATCGCGATCAACGCGCTATATGGCGGGCGATAAGCGTTCCTGCTTCGACACACTCGACCTCAACGGTACCCCTGTCGAACGATGGGATTTCGGCGAAGACGACTGGGCTATCGTCAATCTAGCCCCAAACCTCGACCTCGTCCTCTGCTATCGAAACGACGACGCCCCTGTATTTTTTACTCCTCCCATCGTCACCATCGCCCAATACCTCGAAAGCCCCCTCGTCCGAGCTCTCGTCGTGAGCTTTGCCATACATACTGCCGTCATATTCATCGCCTCCCTCGCTCAAGACCCCGTCGAAGCATTTATCCTCAAACAACGCGAATCCCGTTGGGTCGAAGTCGTGAGTACACTCGACGAACGCGCCGAAGAAGATAAACCCGAAGAAGAAGAAATACCCGTCATCGAAGATACCGATAACGTCATCATCGACGACGCCATGAAAGACGAAAACCGCCCAAAAATCGACGATTCCAAAACGCCCATCGCCAATCTCCAAAACGTCGAAAAGCCCGTCGGGCTACAAGCCGCCATCAGCGGCGCTAAACTCCACGATATGGAGAGCTTATTCGGATCGAGCGCTGGACTAGGGAACGCAAGCGATTTCATGCCCGAAACTGCCGATGGCGATGCCTTCGGCACGGGGGCTGGATTCGGTGCGGGGCTCAGTGGCGTCGGATTCGGTGGCGGCGGCGGAGGCGGCGGCGGATACGGCTCTGGGATCGGTGGTTTTGGCGGTGGCGGCGCTAAAGGCTCTTCAAAAGCCGCCGTCGCCGGACCAAAAAAATCTGCCGTCAAACAAAAGACAAAGCTCAATCTCGAACCGCCTAAACAAGGCGCTTTCTGTAAAGAATCCAATATCCGTGAAGTCGTTCAAAAACGCGCCAATGCCCTGCGAAACTGCTACGAACAACAGCTACTCGCCAATCCCGACCTCAGCGGAAAAATCATCGTCTTCTGGAAAATCGGACTCGATGGAAAAGTCACCGACGCCTCGATTAAATCTTCGACGATGAACAATAACCGCGTCGAATCATGCCTCACACAAACCGTACGACGCATGCGCTTCGATAAACCCGACGGCGGAATCTGCGTCGTCGAGTATCCGTTCATCTTTACAAGTGCTCAATAGCAATTCTCGGGCTATTCGATTGTCGCCGTCGTCGACGAACGCGTCGCAACCGATTCCAACACGCGACGAAGACCCGAGGCCAGCTTGTACTTTGCATCCGCATCGATCTTATCGGCTGGCGCCGGCGTATCTTGGCACAAATGCGTATGCATCAATGGCTTGAGAGTCTCGAGCATGTGATACTTCTCTGCCGACGTAGCAATCGACTTCCCATCTGCCATATACGCCGCCGATTCGCCTTGCAATTCCCCCGGTACGTCGACGACGACGCGCGGATGTTGGAAGCACTCCGCCATATCCGGATACTTATCCAAATCGTATTCGTAAACCGCCGCATACGTGCGCACGATAAAGCGCTTCCCATCGGGCGCAAAATCTGCCGCCGTCACGGCGTTGAACAAGGGCTTTAGGTTTCCGAGCTGACTCGTAAACAAATACGACGACAACGCCTCGAGTTCTCCCGCCCGCTTGCCATCGCGATGCATGCGATACAACGTCTGCCTCCCCCCCTCCGATTGCTTCGAAACGACGAATATCTCCCCCTTCGGCGACACCATCAAGCTCTCGCAGTCGGGATTCGAATAATACGACGCTTCCTTCGATGCCGGATATTTCACGTGCAACGTCTTCCATACGACGACATCGCCCAATGCCGCTATCGATTCCGGCGTAATGACATCGGGAAGCCGCGGCTCTTTGACGATATAGACCTTCTTATCGGTGCGTTTCGTCAAGTTGTCGCCCATATCTCCAATATAAATGCACGACTCCTCGCTGCCCTTCTCGCACGGGCCTACGGCAATATCTTCCCAGTCCGTATTGAGCGATCCGACGATATCGATCTTCCCCTTGAGCTCGCCCTTTTCGTTCAATACGTACAACGCACTTTCACCGCCCGAATCGGTATGCGCCCAAAAATACTTCGGATTCATGCGCGACAACGCCATTCCGCTGATTTCTTCAATCTCATCGGCGAGCTCTATCGGCTCCGACGTCTCATAACTCGCGCACACGGGCTCCGCATGCACCAAGACAGGATGCGCCAAAGCGCCTATCGAAAACAAATACAAAAACAAACGATGGCGCTTTGACATCTTCTATTCCTTATTCCTTCGCAAAATTGCCCGCATCGATCAACTTCATCGTATCTTCGACACCCACGACCGATGCCATATCGAAGCAAACACCGGCTTTCTTCACGCCGTCCTTATCCGTCACAGTCTGACACTTCGTACCCGACTGCTTCTTGACAACTGGGTCATATACACCAAATCCATGGCAATCGCTATCTTCCTTACATCCTTGGAAGCACGCGCGAATATTCAAATCGGCATGCGCATCGAATACCGTCACCTCGATCGGCATCACGAAATCGATCAAAACAGCGCCCGACGGGCAAGACGTAAACTCCTTGATGTTATCATCATAAGCCGTATTGGCCGCGCCCTCGCCCTTGCTCGGATCGCCAAACGTCGCAAAGCCGCATATCGTATCATGCGACGTCTTCTTTTTCGCCTCGGTCTTCGCCGCGTCTACGCTACCATCCGCGCCCTTGACTTCGTTCTTGGCAATATCGACATCGCATTTGCTCATCGCCAACGCACACGTCCCAAACGGGAAGTAAATCGACGGCAATATCTTCTCCACCTCGCTCGATCGGAAACACGTACGAACCGCGCCGTTGTGAGTCTCGGGAACGCCATCACAGCCAAACATCGCCTGCTGCATCTTCTCCTTCTTATAATACTCATCGTTCTGAGCCTGCACGCCACCCACTTCGGGCCGCTCGTATTTCATGTATTCGCAATTCTTGCCAAAGCAAAAACACGGTGCGCCAATCCCCTGCTGCTCATCCGTCGCATTCAAGAACTCGTCCTTCGTATAATACTCGGGAATCTTGCAAAGACCCGCCAAATAATTCGCCGCTTCTTCTTTCGAACGCTTCTCCGCTCCCTCGGGGTAAACGACATCTCTCGGCCCAGGCGCCTTGCACGTCGACAAATACCCTTGGTCTGCCGTCGTCTGCGATCCATTGCCGCCGTTACCACCTACATCGCTATCGTCGTCACATGCCGTCGCAAATCCCATCGAAAGCACTATGCTTAAGCCCAAAATAAGCCATGAATTGTTTTTCATTGTCGATTCCTCGCGTTGAGTCACAAAATCGCGCATTGCTTCCTTCGCAATGCACCTAATCCGCTCCCCAAACGCCTAAAAAGCCCGATTATTCAAATTAAAAAGCACGACCGTCTTTCATCGTCCCCCGCCCAACTGTGGCCAAAACACAGCTCACGCGCTCTACAAAAAAAATCAAAACATAAAAAAAACACCTCAAAACATAAAAAACGCCACAAAGCCTAAAAAACTCGCCTTCAAAAACAAAAAAACGCGTCCTTGTATCCACAAAGACGCGTCCGACGAATCAAACTAAAACTTCTACCCGACGATTTGCGTTCCAAATCCTTCGGTTATCGCTTCAAACGCATGGTCGAGCGACGTAATAATCGCACGCCCACCGCCATTCTCGACGAATTTCATGCACGCGCGAACTTTCGGTCCCATGCTACCGGCCAAGAAATCGCCTCGTGCCGCCAGCTCTTTCATCTCAGCCAAGCTCACCTCGCCAACGTTCTGCTCATCCGGCTTGCCATAATTGAGCTTCGCATGCGAAACGTCCGTCAAAATCAAAAACACATCGGCATCGATCAACTCCGCCAATTTCGCACCCGCCAAGTCTTTGTCGATGACAGCCGCCGACCCTTCAAGGCCATCTTTACCCTCCACGACGGGAACGCCGCCACCACCACTCGCCACGACGATGATACCCGCATCGATCATCTTGCGAATCACGTCGACTTCTACGTTCGCTATCGGCTGCGGACTCGCCACCACGCGGCGGAAGCGCTTCTCGACCGTCTCTGGCTTCACCTGCTTGATCTTCCAATTCGGGCGCGAAACCGCCAATTCATCCGCCTGCGCCTTCGTGAAAAACGGCCCAACCGGCTTCGACGGGTCTTTGTAATCGGGGTCATCGGGGCTCACGCGAACCTGATTCACAATCGCCGCCACCGGCGTCGTTATCCCCTCGGCACGCAACAAATTCCCAAGCGCCTGCGTAAACATATACCCAAGCTGGCCTTGCGTCATCGCACCCACCACGTCGAGCGGCATATCCGGCACGAGTCGCTTCCCTTCCTCCTGTTGAATCAGCAAATTACCCGCTTGCGGTCCATTGCCATGCGTCACCACCAAACGATAACCCGCCTTGATCAGCTTCACCAACTCGCGACTCGTCTTGTAAACGTTCGCAAACTGCTCCGCCGCCGTTCCTTCATCGTCGGCACTCTTAATCGCATTCCCACCAAGCGCTACCATGATCGTCTTTGTCGTCATGTCTTTTCCTTCCTGCAAAACAAAAACGGCACTCGCAAACCACCGCGAGCACCACAATCGCCCCCCATTTATCGATTTCTCCACCACTTGTAAATCTATATTATACTTCTCGTTTCAGTCGCCTCCTTTCGTTGGTCGCCCTATCTCGCGCTTTGCGCTCAATACGGGCTCTTGGTCGCGCTATTGCCTCTGGCAATACGCGCTCCTCGCCATGGTTACCACATTTACTCTTTCCGTTGAAACATCATGGCGAGGGATATAATAGCCCCCGTTAGGGGTTTACTGCGAGTAGCCCCGCCCCATCGCCGACGGAAGACCCAGCAACGCCGGGGGTTAAAGCGACGCTTATTTATATAAACCCCCGTTAGGGGTTTCCGAACAAACATTGCGCTCAGAGCCCGTATTGAGCCCAACGGGCGATATAGGGCGACCGCGGAGGCGTATTGCCCAACGGGCAATAGCCGTAGCCAAGAGCCCGTATTGAGCGATAGCGAAATAGGGCGACAAAAGCCCGTATTGAGCGATAGCGAAATAGGGCGACAAAAGCCCGTATTGAGCGATAGCGAAATAGGGCGA
>SFMP01000194.1 GCA_004554395.1 Myxococcales bacterium
CGAAATAGCGGCGTAGTGGGGCGTATCGCCTGCCAGCGATAGCCCAGCCGAGCGGAGCGTATTGGCAAAGCCAATAGCGCAGCAGCGACGCGTATTGAGCGATAGCGAAATAGCGGCGTAGTGGGGCGTATCGCCTGCCAGCGATAGCCCAGCCGAGCGGAGCGTATTGGCAAAGCCAATAGCGCAGCAGCGACGCGTATTGAGCGATAGCGAAATAGCGTAGCAGTGACGCGTATTGAGCGATAGCGAAATAGCGGCGCTTCGAATCAAAAAGAGAGGTGGCGTTTGTCGAAGTGTGAGAGAGGTGGCGTTTGTCGAAGTGTGAAAAAAATGACAGACGCATGACACTTTGCGCATAGAATGGGGGGAGATGTTGGGGGAGTGCATTTTTCGGTTTTGCGAATAAAGTGTGCGATATGTGCGTTTTAGAGCGCTATGCGTTGCGGTGGCTGTTTTGCACGTTTGCAGAGGGCGCTGTTGGCGCGGAAGACTGACCCGATAGAGGGAAATGACGATGTTAAACATGAAAGATAGGCCAATGAAATCGAGGTGGGCGTGGTGTGCGGTGGGCGCGTTCGTTTGTGCGTGTGCGGTGGCGCCCGAGGCGGTGGCACGCGAGAAGCGGAGTTTGTCGCTCGATGAAGCGGTGGCGATGGCGCAGCAGGATTCCAAGGCGTGGGCGCAGTTCGATGCGCGAGCCGAGACGGCGCAATATCAGGTCGAGGCGGTCAAGGCGAATTGGTGGCCCAAAATTTCGGTCGATGCGTCGGCGCTGTTTTGGTCCGATGCGTCGAAGCTCGATATCGTCGACAAAGATAAGATTGGAACGGAGCTCGGTGCGGCGTTTGATAAGGTCGGGGGTGAGGTGTTGAATGAGCATCCGTTGTTGGGGTTTCTTTTGCAGCAATATGCCCCGACGATAAAGAACGTGGCGCAGACGTTGAGCGGGCCGTTGATGAATGCCGTGCCGTCGTCGATGACGCTCAAGGAGCAGTTTACGTTTACGTTTGGCGCGCAAATCATGATGCCGTTGACGCCGCTTTTTAAGGTCTATCATGGGTCGAAACTCGCCGAGATGGCGGTCGAGAACATCGAAATCGAGCGCGATGCAAAATCGCTCGAGATTAGCTATGAAGTGACCGATGTTTACCTCAAGCTCGTCTATGCGCAACTCATGACCGAGGTGGCGCAAGAGGCGTCTGATACGATCGAAAAACACGTCGAGTTGGCGCAGAAATACGAATCCGTGGGAATGTTATCGCATTCCGACGTGTTAGCGGCAAAAGTCGAGGCACTCAAGGCAAAGCAAAACATCGTCGAGGCGCAGAATAGCACGCGATTGGCGGCTCTGAAGCTGGGGCAGGTGCTTTCGGTCGACAGTGCGATCGAGTTGAGTGCGAGCGATATGCCCGAAGACAATTTCACAGTCACGCTCGACGAACTCGAATCGTATCAGAAGCAAGCTATCGAAAACCGCAATGAATTCAAGCGGTTAGAGGTTGGCGAGCGCGCCGCGCGCAAGCGCGAGACGATCGCGCTACTCGATTATGTACCGCAGGTGTTCCTCATCGGGCGGTATCAATACACACACGGCATCGAGGTGCTCGAGCCCGAAAACCAAGCGATATTGGGCATCGGAATGGCGTGGACGATTTTCGACGGCTTGGAGAGCCACTACAAAGCCAAGCAGGCGGCGTTCGAAGCCGATGAATTTTCGGCGCGGAGCGAAGAGGCCCGCGAGCTCATCGCGCTCGACGTGGCGCAAAAGTATTTGGCTTTGTCGACGGCACTCGAGCGCGTCAAACTCACTTCGCAAGCCGTCGTCTTGGCCGACGAGAATCTTCGCACGATTACGGCTCAATTCGAGCAGGGGGAATCGGTCAACACCGACGTACTCGCGGCGCAAACGCGCCGTACGGCAGCTCGTGCCGACGACGTCAAGGCGCGGATCGACATCTTAGCGGCCTATGCCGGGCTCAAACTGAGCATGGGCGATAATCCGACGATCGAACGAAATGCGTTTAAGTAGCCCGTGAGCTGTAGAGATGGGCGGGCTCGATGCAATCTGATTGCGTCATTCACCTTCATCATTTCGAATCGAGAGAGAAATGAAAGAGAAAACGTCAACAGTGTCAAAGAGATCGATACTCCTTTGGGCAGCGCGCGACCAGTTTACGCAGTTCGGATCGAGTGGGGCTCGGATCGATACGATTCTCGAAGCGGCACAAGTCAATAAACGCCATCTATACGAGCTTTTTCTCACAAAAGATGGGCTATATATGGCGGTTTTGAGCGAAGTATCGCGCGAAATCGAGGCGGCGTTTGCCGCCGAATCGGGCTTTTGGCCGCGTGAAATCGGCGCCCTCTACGTTTCGTTTATCGATCTCTTGTGCGAACATCGCGAGTTCATCTTATTGCGACACTGGGAAGATCTCTCTCCGACGCTCAACGGTCCGCGCATTCAAGAGGCCATGACGGGGCTATGGGCAAAGTTCGAAGCGCTTGTTTGCAACGTCTTGGGCGCCGATCCAAACGACGAAAAGTTCAAAACTGCCGTAGCTCAGGCTCGATTATGGAGCGAATTATATGCCGTTTCTTCGACGATTATTTCGACAAAACGCGTAAGAGACGCAGAAAATTCGGAAGAAGCGCGAAAACTCGCCAATCAATCGGATACGCAAAAAGCCGTCTATGCGCAAATCGCTCGAGAGATACGACAGTGTTTTGAAGATATCGCTTAAACGATCAGCGTGGGCGCAAAAGTCGAGCGATACTTTTTTGCAGAAGATAGTATTCTAAGGATATAAGGAAATCATCATGAATAGGCTATACCGATTTGGAACGTTGTTCTTCGCCGGTCTCGTGGCGTTTGGGTTTTGCGGTTGCGAAGATGGATTTAAGAAGTTGACGACGACGAACCGAGGTTCGGCGTCGTTGCAGATTACAGGGCTTATCAATGCGACAGAAATCGACATAGCGAGTAAGGTTCCGGGGCGCGTGACGGCAGTACATGTCCAAGAGGGGCAACACGTCGAGGCGGGCGATCTCCTCGTCGAGCTCAAGATCGACGAACTCGATGCCAAACTCCTCCAAGCGACGTCTTCGATCGATGCCGCCAAAGCACAGCTCGCGCTCGCCGAAAAAGGGGCACGACCCCAAGAAAAGAAAGCACTCGCCAATCAAGTCGATTCGGCGCGAGCACAAGTCGGTGTGACGAAAAAGATGCTCGATCGCATGCAGAAACTCCTCGAAGAAAAAGCCGTTCCGCAGGCGAAATACGACGAAGTCGAATTCAAATACCAAGTTTCGCTCAATCAACTCGAAATGGCCGAAGCGAAACTCGATGCCGTCAACAAAGGGGCTCGCACGGAAGAAATTCGCGCACTCGAAGCCCTCGTCGCCAAAGGCGAAAGCGTCGCCGCCGAAATCGAAATCTATAAAAAAGAGCGACAACAATATGCCCCGGTTTCGGGCGAAGTCTCTAAAATTATCGTCCACGAAGGCGAACTCGCCAATACGGGGTATCCGATCGTGACGATCGTCAAGATGGACGACGTGTGGGCGAGTTTTGCGATTCGCGAAGATCGCATCAAAGATTTGCGCATTGGCGATAAAGTCGAAATCGAAGTGCCCGCCCTCGACAAGACGATCCCGATGAAAGTGGCCAATATCTCGGCGATGGGCGATTTCGCGACGTGGCGTGCGACGTCGGATCGCGATCGTTTCGATCTCAAGAGCTTCGAAGTCAAATTGCGTCCCATCGATCCGGTCGATGGTCTTCGTCCTGGTATGACCGCGCGATGGTAACGGTACGTTTTTACTCAAAGGATTCATCGATTTTCTGAAGGTCTACGTCCGAAAGCCGCGCTTTTGGGCGATGATAATGGTAATGGTACGTTTTTACTCAAAGGATTCATCGATTTTCTGAAGGTCTACGTCCGAAAGCCGCGCTTTTTGGCGATGATAATGGTAACGGTATGTTTTTACTCAAAGGATTCATCGATTTTCTGAAGGTCTACGTCCGAAAGCCGCGCTTTTTGGCGATGATAGGCGTGCTCATCTCGTGCGTCCTCATCATGGAGGCGGTCTATGGGCAACGCACCGTGACGAATATACCGATATACGTCGTCGACCTCGATAATAGCTCGGTGAGTCGCACGATTCGGACGTTTCTCGAATCGAGCCCCGATTTGCACGTCCTCGGCGCCATTGATACGCCCGAAAAAGCCGAAGAAGCCTTTTTCAACGGCGATGCCGCCGCTATCGTCCTCATCCCCGATGGGCTTTCGCAAGACGTCAAACGACAAGAGGGCGGTCACGTCTTTGCCTATATCGACGGAACGAGCATCATCATGGCTCGAAACGCCGACAAAGCCATCCAAACGGTCGTCAAAACGACGTCGGTCGGCGTGAGCATGATCACGCTCAACAAACAAGGTGTTCCCGATTTTGCCCTCATGGGCGCACTCCAGCCGATTAACTTCGACGTCGATCGACCGTTCAACGCCATGACGATATATAGCGATTACTTGCTCCCCGTCTTGGCGTTTTTCTGCCTCAATATCTTCATCTGCATCATGACATGCGCCGCATTCCAAGAGGAATTGCCCGATCCGATCGAAGCGCATAAAATACGCCGCCGCTTCTTCTATTTTGGGCGTCTGTGCGCCGTCTTTCTCATTGCCTTCATCGGTGGCGGCTTGCTCTACCAATACGGCTTGCCGCGCGTCGATATCGTCTTGCAATCGACGCCGCTGATGGCGATTAGCGCACTCGTCGTCTATATCATCCTCACCGAAGCCATGTTTGCCAATATCAACTTGGTATTGCCCACCAACTTTGGCATGTCGGTTTCGTTCCTATTGTGCATGCTTTCGGTCATGCTCTCGGGTCTGACTTGGCCCATCGAAATGATGCCTTGGTATATCCAAGAGCTCGTCACGTGGATACCGCTCACGCCATTCCTCCAAGCCGTTCAAGTCTTCCTCTATCACGATGCGAATTGGAGCGATTTGTCGTCGTTTGGCGTCATGTTCCTCAAACAAGCCATCCTCTGGCTATGTATGGCGTTTATCATCATGCGCGCCAAAGATATCAAATTGTTTGCCGTTTGGTGCTGGCATCGCATCCATCCGAAAGCCGTCGTCGCCGTCACCCCCGATGGCGTTCCCGTCGTCATCGACCCCGATTCGACAAATGCGCCCGATTCCGATTCCGAATCCAATTCAACAAATGCTCCGGAATCAGAGCTTAATTCGGAAAACGCGCCCAATCTCGAATCTGATTCAATAAACACTCCCGAACTCGAATCCAATTCAACAAACGCTCCAGAACCCGATTCAGCTACTGCTCCCGATTCCGAATCCAATTCAACAAACGCTCCAGAACCCGATTCAACTACTGCTCCCGATCCCGAATCTGATTCAATAAACACTCCCGAGCCCGAATCTGATTCAACAAGCATTCCAGAACCCGAACCCGATTCGGCCACAGATCCCTCCGAAGCTCCGTCAAAGGAGGCCCAACGATGAAACCTTGGGTTGAACATTTCTGCTTTTGGCGTTCATTTGGCGACGAAGCAAAATTCGCGACAATCGCCTTTATACCGCTATTTATATCGATAGTGTTGCCCATTGCCTACCCGCTCTTCATGTCGTTGACCTATGCCAACCAATCGGTCGTCGAGCGGACCGCCGTCGTCCTCGATGCCGACAACTCGGCACACAGCCGCGATATGATGCTCAGCATCGATGCGACACAAGGCCTCAGCATCAAACGACGCGTCGACACTCTCGAAGAAGGCATCCAAGCCGTCATGTCGCGCGAAGCCGATGCCTTCGTCTTCTTCCCCGACGATTTCTCCGCCAAAATCAAGCGACTCGAACGCGGCGACATGAAAGTCTACGTCTACGCGACGAACATGATGATATATGCCGCCACGCTCACAGCACTCCAAGAAACCGTACTCCACAAAAACGTCTCCATCGCCGTCGAACAAATCGCCAACCCAAAAGGCGTCACCGGCGACAAGGCCTACAACACCATCGATCCGATTCAATACGATAAACACATCTTATTCTCTCCCACTTTAGCCTACTCCACCTACATCACGCCTATCTTATTCTGCCTCGTCTTCCACCAAATGGGCCTCCTCATCTTGGGCTTCAGCGTCGGTTTCCACCGCGAGCGCGACAAATCATTCGCCCAAAAAAATCTCTGGCTCGTCGATTACTTCTGGCGTTACTTGTTCTACGCCCTCTTCATCGGCCTCGGAACGGCATTCGTCTACGTCTACCTCTGCCCGCTCTTCGCCTGGCACCGAGGCGACACACCCATCGAAATCATGAAACTCATCTGGGTCATGGTCGCCTGCAACTTCCCCCTCGCAGCCGCCCTAGCATCGTTCTGCCGCACGCGCTACACGGCATTCCAACTCATCTTGGGCACCACGCTCATCTTCTTCACCCTCAGTGGCTACGTCTGGCCACACTACGCCATGCCACCGTGGATTCAGCCCGCCACCCAATTCCTCGCCATTGACCCCGTCGCCCAAGGCATCATCAAAATCGCCTTCAAAGGCGCAACTTTCGCCGACTGCAACCGCGAAGTCGCACACCTCATCCGCCTCTTCGTCATCTACACAGCCCTCTCTCTCGTCGTCATCCACCGCCGCCAAATCGCTCGCCCATTCACCCGAGCCTGGCACAAAATTCGCCCCGCCAAATAGCGACTTTTTCTCTTTTGGAGAGCCCTATCGGCTTTGCCGATACGGGCTCTGGGTCGCCCTATTTCGCCCTTTGGGCTCAATACGGGCTCTGGGTCGCCCTATTTCGCCCTTTGGGCTCAATACGGGCTCTGGGTCG
>SFMP01000195.1 GCA_004554395.1 Myxococcales bacterium
AATCGGTTCCAGCCCGCTGGGGCTGGGCGATTGACGTGGCTCGGCGAATCTAGCCTTGGAGGCTGGCGTTTTGCCGTCGCTCAGATCAACATAGATCGGATCGAGCCCTAGTTTGGGTGATATCGAAAAGGCGGGCATTGAGCCCGCGCTTGTGATTCGCTTATTCTGCCCCAGTGCGTTAATTTTGCGTTAATTTTGCGTTTATTGTGCCGCGATGAGTTTTTTGACGTAGTCGCGAACGGCGTCTTTATATTGGGGGTCGCGCAGGGCGAAATCGAGCGATGCGGTGAGTAGCCCCATGGGTTGCCCGACGTCGTGGCGCGTGCCGTCGAAGAGTACGCCGGTGATGGAGTGGATTTGTGTATAAGTTTTCATGGCATCGGTGAGTTGGATTTCGCCGTGGTGGCCTGGGGGGAGGTTGCGCAGGTGGTCGAATATCTCGGGCGTAAACGTGTATCGCCCGGTGATGGCATACGACGATGGCGCGAGTTCTGGGGCGGGTTTTTCGACTAAATCGTCGATGCGCAAGTCGCCCGAGGGCAGTTTTTCGCATTTGACGATGCCATAATTGGCGCGTTGCTCGAAGGGGACTTCCATGAGCAAGACGGCGGGCGTTTTTGAGACGAGGGTTTTGAGCCCGTTTTGCATGAGGACTTCGTCGGGGAGCAAGACGGCGAACGGTCGCCCATTGACGTCTTGTTCGGCGCATAGGATGGCATGACCGAGCCCGAGTTGTTGCTCTTGGATGCAGGCGCGAATTTTGACGCGTTCGTGGAGGTCGGCCCAAGATTGATCGATGAAATGGGCACTGAGATCGGAGGCGTCGAATCGGAGAAAGTGCTCGAAAACGCCCAATTTATCGGGCGAAATGACGAAGATGATCTCGTCGAATCCGGCGGTGACGGCCTCTTCGAAGGCATAGCTCGCACTTGTGCGGCGCCAGACGGGCAACAGTTCTTTGGGCACGCTACGCGTTATCGGTTTCCATCGCGTACCCTTACCAGCGACGGGTATGACGGCGACGCGTATATCGCGCCCGCCCTGTGCATCTTTCTCGTTTGTTTGCATAGCTTCCCCGCTAATCGTTACATTCGCCCGTATTTGTATTGCACGGTTTTTCGCAGAATGTGTAGTCGCGCGTCCAAATGGCAGAGAGATCGCCACTATCGGTTTTGACGCAAACCATCTTGCCCGAATCTTGATGATTCGTCACCTCGGCGTAGACGCACGCCGTCGATCGATCGCCTTCTTTTTCGCATGGCATGCCGCACATGGCAATCCCCGACACGACGACGCATGCATTTTGACATGGAATCGTGCGCTTAATCCCATTGAGACTGTTGTTGAGATAGCACTGCGTGAGCTGTGTGCCGTTGCACGAGAACTCCGTCTTATCGTAGGGGTCGCATTCGCCATCGATGGGTTGGCATTTTTCGCCCTTCGCATCGCAATTCCCTTGGCAATAATAGCCGTCGACGCTGACGTATTTGAGCTCATTCGATACCGTGCGTTGACATGCCGTCGCCAGGACTTGGGAAGGTTGATTTTTGACGGCAGGAGAACACGTTCGCTTGAACTCGTCGAGTTTTGAACAAGATCCACCATCGATACATCCCGATTGAATTTTCTTTCGTCCAAAATAGGTTTCTTCGTAGACGACGCAACCTTCGTCGCATTCCCCCGCTTGGACAATGCCTTGATCGCAATAGACCGTTCGATTGCCATCGCAGAATTCGACAAATGATTCGACGTCGCATTCGATAAGTTTTTCTGGATCTTCGTTCTTGGCATCTTCGCCGAGCTTTTTCATCTCGGGCGTCACACAAATCCCTTGTTGACAAGTTCCGCGATCGCATTTCACGTCTTTACAAGGGTCGATTTTGCCGCTGTTATCGTTATCGCCTTTGTTGTCGTTATTATTGTCGCCTTTATTGTCGTTATCGCCTTTATTGTCGTTATTATTGTCGCCTTTGTTATCGTCTTTTTTATCGTTATCGACGCAGCGGCCGTTTTCGACGTGTTGATCGGCACCGCAAACGATCGGTTTGGCGCCATCGATGCATTTGCCGTTTTCGGCATGTTGATCGGCGCCACACGTGACAACGCAAGTGCCATCTTTGGCGAGTAACAACGAACCGGGGCAAGATTTATCGTTGCCGGGTTTTGTCGGAGTCGGATCGGCATTATTATCGGAATCGCCACAAGCCGACAGACCGACGAGAGACAAAGCGACAAAGAAAGAAAGACCGATGAATTTTGCGTTCACGATTAAGCGCCTCACTGCAGAAAAGATAAAAATGCGCCACTTTTACCGAAGTAGCGCAGTCGATATATAGCCAGATTGCTTAGAAAATTAAAGCCCCGAAACGCCGAAATTTGGGCGCGCGAGGCGTCTATGGCATTTGGAATCCCGAGGGCGAAATCATGCCACCCGTCATCAGGGGCAAGAGCCATTTGCCGAGGGCGATGTATTCGACGGCGGCAAGGGCTAGGAATGGGCCGTATGGAATGGCGAGCTTCGAAGTTTCTTCGGGCAGTGGCGCGTCGTTGATTTCGTTGGCGACGGCGTTTCGGAACAATCCTCGTTCGTCGTCGGTCTGTTGCTTTTTGCCCAAGGCGATGGCAACGACGGCGGCAATAATGCCCTGAACGCTCGACGCTAAGAAGACGAATGGGAGCGATTCCCAGCCCAAGAAAGCCCCGATCATGACGAGTATCCAGACGTCGCCGCCGCCCATGCCGATGCGCTTCGTCGCTAGGTAATAGCCTGCAATGATGAGCACGACGATGGCGCCACCACAGCTGGCGCCGACGATGCTGTCGATCCACGTCACATTGCCGATGAGATCGCTAAATGGGTACGTTTGCGGCAATATAAACGAGGTACCGAATCCAAAGGCGGCGACGGGGAGGGCGATTTCGGGCGGAATCTCGGTCTTTTGGATATCGATGACGGCTAAGATGAGACACGTCACGGCAAAGACGAGCATGACGAAGAAATGGACGCAAAGACGCCAAAATATCCCGTCTTCGAACAAGAACTGCGCATTTGCCCCAAACGTCGTATGGCAAAGATAGAGCCCAAACATGGCGCAAATAAATTCGATAATTGGGTATTGAATCGAAATTTTATTCTTACAATTGCGACATTTACCGCGCAGAATGAGCCACGACAAGATGGGAATGTTGTCGTAGGGTTTAATTTTTTGCCCGCACTTCGGGCATGCACTCGGTGGCGAAACGATCGAGAGGTGATTGGGGACGCGATAGATCACGACGTTGGCAAACGACCCGACGCAAGCCGCAAAAAACGTGCAAAACACATACAAGAGCACGACAAAATCTTGGAGATTCGATTCCATGGCTATTACTCAAAGAAAAACGTCTCGCTTTCGCCATTCTTCTCGATGCACGATTCGACGTAGTCGAGATATGCTTGGCGCTGGTTCCAGAAAGTCTCGAACTTTTGCTTTTCGTATGTCGTCGGTTCTTGGAAGAGGTAGTCGAGGAGCTGATCGCGGTCGAAAGCCGCGATGGCATCATAGGTGAGCTTCGAAAAGCGTTGAATTTTATGCAGATTTTTTTCTGGTTTTGGATTTGGCGTTTGAGAAAAGCTCGCGCCGTTGTCGATCGACATGAATCGACCGTGGGCAAATTGGCAGTTCACGCCGTAGAGCGATTTTAAGCCGCTAAATCGATCCCAGTTGTTGATGAGGAAGTCGAAGACGAAGAGATTGGAGATTTGTCGAGCGAGGTCGTATTGGGTGACGCCGGCGAAGTGTTTTTCGAGTTTTTGCGCATAGACCTGCCGGCTCGGGTGTTTCTTTGCGATTTCGCTCAAGACGTCGTCGAGTGGCACATCGAGCGATTCGCGCGTCGTGCCAGGATTGAGCCACGGTTGCCAGATCGACGTCATTTCGATGGGATAATCGGCGTAATCGGGGACCCATTCCTTATAAGTGCCGTCGACGCGATAGGCGTTATCGGGCAATTTCGTCGGGATGATTTCTTTGAATTCCGAGGGAACATTTGCCTTATTGCGGGCGTAGAGCCCAGAAAACTCTTTGAAATCGAAATAGACGTGAAAATTCTTCGGGACATCGAATCCGCATTTCATCACGGGGCAAAGCCGATAGGCGGCGATTTCGGATCGATAATTCGATTGGTAGCGCGATTGGAGCGGTTTGAATGCAGCAACCGTTTTGCCGTCTTTGTAGAATTTATAGACGAGCGTGCTACCGCCGCCCAATCGCTTCATGCCCGATATTTCGTTGCCAGGCTTGATATAACGCGGTTTGGCGTTCAAGACCGGATGCCGAGCGATGGCCTTTTGATAGAGATCCGTGGTGCGCTCGGATGCGCCAAAGCGCGATTCGTATGCATAGATAAAGCGCAAGGCGGCTTCGGGGTTGGGCTTTGTCTGCGTAATCGTCGCCATATAGGCGTCGAAATCGGCACTTTTTGCATTGGGATCTTTGAGAGATCGCAAGTTTTCGTCGAGTTGTTTGGCTTCTTCGTCGGAGAGCAAGGGGGCTTCGAGGGCGATTTCTTCCGCGCTAGCGCCGATCGCTTCGGGGCTAGCGCCGTCGCCGATCGCTTTGTCGGCGAGATCTCGATCGCCCGGATTTGCGGCATTGCTTGGATTTGCGGCATTGCTTGGAATCTGGGCGGTGCCGCAAATCCAAGCAATGCCGCAAATCTGGGCGATGCCGCAAATCCGGGCGATCGAGATCTCGCCGACAAAGCGATCGGCGAAGGCGCTAGCCCCGAAGCGATCG
>SFMP01000196.1 GCA_004554395.1 Myxococcales bacterium
GATGAAAATATGGTGCGTCGCTAGCTGTGCGAAAAAGCACGTGGCGGTGATAATTCCCATGAAATGGCTTGGTCGATGTGATAGTGTGCGAGTTTGGGGGCTTTTCTTTGATTCTCATAGGGAGTGGAGTTTGGGGGCTTTTCTTTGATTCTCATAGGGAGTGGAGTTAGATGGCACGGACGGAGATAGCGTTTCCGAGTTTGCCGAATGCGCGGCTTTTGTTTGGTAATCAAGACGTCAATTTGCGATATTTGGAGACGTCGCTCAATTTAGAGGCGCATTCCGATGGCAATAGCGTTCGTTTAGTGGGGGATGCCTCGGCGGTAGACGTCGCTCAGAAGGCGCTTGTGGCGCTTTATGAGACGTCGAAACAGAATCGCGACGTGACAGTTTCGGAGTTTGCCGAGATGTTGCAGGCGTTGCAAGGCGGAGAAACGGCGCGTGGCGGTTGCATATTGCTCACGAACGACAAGCGAGCGATTCGCCCGAAGACGCCGCGTCAGGAGGCGTATGTCGAAGCGATACGCGAGAACGACATAGCGTTTGGCATTGGCCCTGCGGGGACTGGCAAGACGTATTTGGCGATGGCCATGGCTGTCGATGCTTTGTTGCGCAAGCGCGTGAAACGGATTGTGTTGGTGCGCCCGGCGGTCGAGGCTGGCGAGCGATTGGGATTTTTGCCCGGCGACATGGCCGAGAAGGTCAATCCGTATTTGCGCCCGCTTTACGATGCGCTCTACGACATGGTCGATGCCGAACGGGCTCAACACTGGATCGACCAAGGCGCGATCGAAGTAGCACCGCTTGCGTTTATGCGTGGGCGCACGCTTAATCATGCCTTTATCATCCTCGACGAAGCCCAAAATGCGACGCATGAACAGATGAAGATGTTCCTCACGCGGCTCGGGTTTGGTTCTAAAGCCATCGTGACGGGCGATTTGACGCAGACCGATTTGGGAAGTGGTGTTCGCTCTGGGTTAGCGCGTGCTGTCGATATCTTGGCCAATGTCGAGGGTATTGCGATTGTGCGATTGACTGAGAGCGATATCGTTCGACATCCGCTCGTTCAGCGCATTGTCAATGCTTACGAAAGATCAATTAGCAATGAGGAATTAGCAATTAGCAGTTAGCAATTAGCAATGAGCAGAGAGCAATTAGCGATGAGCAATTAGCGATGAGCGATGAGCAATTAGCGATGAGCAATTAGCAATTAGCAATGAGCAATTAGCAATTAGCAATGGGCAGAGAGCAATGAGCAATGAGCAATGAGCAATTAGCAATGAGCAGAGAGCAATTAGCGATGAGCAATTAGCGATGAGCAATGAGCAATGAGCAATGAGCAGAGAGCAATTGGCAATTAGCAATGGGCGATGAGCAATGAGCAGAGAGCAATGAACAGTGAACAGTGGTTGGAAGCTAGTAAGCAATAGTTAGATGGTTGTGTTTATGTTTAGTACTTGATGTTTAGGTTAGTAGTTAGGAGCAAGAAGTAAATTGCTAATTGCTAATTCCTAATTGCTAATTAATAATGAGCAGAGATCAATGAGCGATGGTTAGGGACTAATTGCTAATTGCTAATTGCTAATTGCTAATTAATAAACAGTATAATTATATAGATTGATTGTGAAATGAAAGATGCATCATTTGGATAATATCTCGGAGCCGGTAGGGCAAGGAAATCATCATGAGAAGCGAGATGGATGAATACCGACAGCGCGATAGTTTGAGTTTCGACAAAGTGCCGCGCAAGAAGAAGCAGTCGAGATTTTTGACGTTTGGCTTAGAAAACCCGTTGATATCGATCGGATTTATTGGGCTCGTCGTTTTATCCGTTATCTTGTGCGTCGGTAGCACGGGTGAAAGCGAATCGGGTGGAATGTCGCGTGCCGATATCGGTACGATTGCAACGCACGATTACAAGGCGTCGCGCGATTTTACATTCGACCGAGTCGACCAAGAGGCGACCGACAGGATTCGCGATCAGCGCGTGTCGGAAGTTTTGCCCATCTATCGCTGGGATCGAGCATATCGAGATACGCTTTTGGCAAAGGTGCATCTCGTCTTTTTGAACATGCGCAATGGCTTGCAAGAAGAGGCATCGCGTTTATCGTCGGTTCGCGTTGCGTGCCACGAGCCCGGTGAAAGCGTCGATAAAGATGCTACGCGCCAAAAATGGGTCGATGCCCTACTATCGCCCTACGCCGATAGTAGCGTATTTGAGCCGTATTTGTCGGTTTGTGCATTGAGCGATGCAGAGATTTCGGAGCAATTGACGCGCTGGACCGAAGTTCATCGCGATAGCTTTGTCCAATCGATGGGCTATGTCGTCGACGATACGACGTATGCATATTTGGCTTCGCATTGGTTTGCCGAATCGATCGAGACGAATTTGCGGGAGATTTACGACGTCGTCCTCGACCGGATGATCGTTTCAACGCGCCAAGCGATCGATGGCATAGACGACATTAGTGTGCAATGGCTAGAGGGCGAAGAGCGGAATTCAAAAGTCGTCGATAAATCCGAAAAATCGATGATTTCGACGTTAGAGTCGAGTGAGATGATGTTTTGGGGGCTCGCTCGCGAATCGTTTTCGCAAGCGCCCGAAGGGTTTTATCTCTATTTCAAACAATTTGTTCGACCGAATTTGACATACGACGAGGCGGCGACAGAGCGTGAACGCCAATCGGTACGCGATAAGACGGCAGAATTGCGCGTCATCGAAGAGTATAAAAAAGGTCAGACGATCGTCGCGCGTGGTAATCCGATTCGCGCATCGCATTACGAAATATTTGAAAAGATGACGCAATCGCAGGGCGATATCGAGAATCGCACGATTCATTGGATATCGCTCATTACGGTCGTCGGGGTGTTATTGTTCATGCTTTGGCGCAGTATGCGCGGAGGTGTACAGCGACAAAAGAGCCGCGATTTGGTTTACTTTGCATCGGGGATTCTCGTCTATGCGTTGAGTTTACGAGGATTTGTGTTGCTCAACGACGTTCTGGATTCGGTTTATCATTGGTCGTTTTCGATATTGTTATTATTCCCGTTTGCGGCGGGCCCGATGGTCATGCTCATCGTCGTGAGCCGGTTCTATGCCTATTTGTTTGGCATTGTGACGGCGGTCATTGCGAGTCTCATCGTCGAAGATCAGAGCTTGCTGATGGGTTATATCATCATCAGTTCGGTGGCAGGGTGCATGTTGATGGAGCGGCCGAAGCGTAGCAATGTCGTTTTGCGTTATGGTGCCGTATTGGGCGCTGTGTCGGCTCTCATCGCGGTAGCGGCGTATTTGTTGCGCGGCGCGAATATGACGCATGTCGATTATTGGGTCGTCGCATTTTTGGGGCTTGCGAGTGGTTTTTTATCGGCAGGCGTCGTGACGATTGGTTTGCCCATCGCCGAGAGCGTTTTTGGTTACGTGACGTCGAATAAATTGCTCGAGCTTTCGAACTTGGAGCACCCAGCGCTCAAGGCGTTGTTTATGGAGGCTCCGGGAACGTATCAACACTCGATCATGGTTGGCACGCTCAACGAAGCCGCCGCCGATGCGATCGGTGCAAATTCGATTTTAGCTCGCGTTGGCGGCTATTATCACGACATTGGAAAAGTCAAAAATGCCCAATACTTTGCCGAGAATCAGCGCGGCGACAATCCGCATAATCGTCTCAATCCCAATATGAGTGCACTCATATTGAAAACGCACGAGCGCGATGGGCTCGAAATTGCAAAGAAATATAAATTGCCCCAAGATATTCGCGATTTTATTGCAACGCATCACGGGACGAGTCGCATCGAGTACTTCTATCAACGCGCGAAAGAGCAACAAGAACGCGTTCACGAAGAAGATTATCGATATCCTGGACCGCGTCCGCAGACGCGCGAAACGGGCATTTGCATGGTTTCCGATATGGTCGAAGCGGCAGTGCGATCGTTGCCCGATAAGAGCCCCGATAAAATTCTCGTCCTCGTACACAAATTGATCAATCACAAGTTTTCCGATGGGCAGTTCGACGAATGCGACCTGACGTTGCGCGACTTGAACGATATCGCCAATGCCCTCATCGGCATATTAAATGCGTTCTATCACCATAGACCCGAATACCCCGACCAAAAGAAGGAGCGCGAGAAGATCGAAGCTGAAAAACGAGAAAAAGCCGAGGGAGCTAAAGAAAAATCGGATTCTGGCTCAGAAACAAAAGACAATTCAAAGAATTCGACGGCTGTGAAAGATAGTTCAGATAAATTGGAAAAAGCCGATTCATCTAAAGTCGATGGATCGAAAGATAAAGAGGCGAAAGCTACCGAGGCTAGCAATGCGCCCAAAGGCGATGGCACGTCGACAAAAGATGCGAAAGACGTAAAAGAGCCAAAAGACGCGAAATCGCCGAAAGATTCTAAAGACGCGAAATTATCGAAAGAAGCGAATGCATCGAAAGATGTCAAGGAAGTCAAAGAATCTATCGACGCGAAAGATGCCAAGGATGCGAAATCGCCAAAAGAATCGAAAGAGCTGAAGGAGTCGAAACCCCAGAAAGACCAGAAAGACCAGAAAGAGAGCAAAGACGCGAAAGACGCGAAAGACGCCAAAGATGCGAAGTCGTCGAAGGAATCGAACGAGAAGGCCACAAAGCAAGAACAAAAAAACAGCAAGGGTGCGAAGGGCGATTGTAGCTTCGCCGATGAATCGATGGTAGAATCGACGGGTGCGGTTGAGGATTCTGGTGCGAGCGAAGAGAGCACTGTGGAAAGTCAAGCTGAGACAAACGAAGGTGACGATGGGACGGCAAGCGACGACAAGAGAGAAGTCGAAGCGTTGCTCAAAGAGGGCGAAGCCGACGATCGCGATGGCAATGGCAATGGTGAAACGCCGAAAACCGTCGACGCAGAAAGCGTGATGGCGACGATACAAGGAATTCAAGACGCATACGATTTGACATTCTCGAGTAAAGTTGACGTGTTTAAACGGAGCTAAGCAAAGCAATGAACGTGTACATTCCCAAGAATTGTAAATTGTTATCGGGTGATAGCGAAACGGGCGTTTTGCCAATTCAACCCCATGGACATTATGCCATAGAAGCGAGTGCAGGGACGGGGAAGACGTACACGATATCGAAATTGTTTTTCGATTTAGTCGTTCGCGGTGTCGATCCAGCGGAGATATTGGTCACGACGTTTACGCGTGCGGCGACGGCTGAACTCAAAAAACGACTTCACGATGAGATTCGCAATGCGATGAAAGCGTTCGTGGATAAGTCTAAGCCAGGCTCGGAGAGTGAGCCCGCGCCCGAAGATATGACGGCGTATTGGCGAATCGATGACGAAGTGTATAAACGCCTATGCCGATGTGATGAAAAGTTTGGCTCGGTGACGATATCGACGCTCGATAGCTTGGTACAAAGGATATTGCGCGAAAACGCAGAATTGAGTTTGAGTTGTAGCGATTTCGAAGTGGCGCAACAATTCCAAACAGGCGATGCGTTTCGTCGTTTTATGACAGAAATCGTTCCGAATAATGAAATCTTGCTCGCGATCGTCAGCGCATATCCATCGATTGAAAGCCCAAAGCGCACGACATTGAGCGATGATTCAGCGTTTTACCAAGATTTATCTTTTAGCAGTGAGCTCAAAAAATGTGCTCGTCGCGATGCTCAAAGTGTCGATTTGCTTGAATACAATGCGTTGAAATTTCGCGATTTTTATCATTTCATGGAATCGTATCGGAAGTGGTATGCCGAGTTTGTCGCCCTCGTGTCGACTATCGATCGCAAGCAATTTGTCGAATGGTGTGAGCGCTTCTCCAACGATCCTCCAAAATCGATTGGTTGGTCGCCACGTATCTTTTGCCTCAACTCAGAAGGTGATAATTCAGAAAGCGATTTAGTTTACTCGAATATCTATTTTCGGTTGACTCAAAAACCAGACAATATGCGGAATTGGGCTTGGTTTTCGCGCCGATTAAAGGAGCTTTTGGACAAGAAAGTCGAGAAAACGAGTTGGGATGTCAACGAATCCGAGCGTTCCGAGGCGGCTGACGGTGAAGAAGTACAATTGGTCGATAGGAGAAGGCTATCGACGCAACGCGCCAAGCGCACTGCACGTGTGCAGCGCGTGATCGATGCGCTCGGGAATTCGGCGAGCGCGATTGAATCGAAATACGAGCGATTTCGTGCACTGTTGAGTTGTTTGACCGTATGTTGCGTTGGGGCAAAACAACTCGTCGTGGCTTATTGTGTTAAACCGTATTTGCAATGCATTGACTACGACAAACAGATCAAACGCGCCTATGAATACGACGATTTTACGCGCAATTTGATGAGATCGGCGAAAGCCGACGATGAAGATGGAAGAGAATTGATCGAAGCAGTGAAACGTCGATGGAAATGCGCAATCATCGATGAGTTTCAAGATACTAATGCGGATCAATGGGGATTTTTGAAAAAGTTCTTCCTCGATGAACAACATCAACTTTTTTTGATTGGCGATCCGAAGCAAGCGATTTATGCATTCCGCGGCTGTGATGTGTTTATTTATCGCACGGCAGTCGATGATATCGTCGCAGCAGGGCAATGTGAAGGAGACGCAAACTCTGGCGTGTCGCAATGCAAACTGACGCTTGGAGAGAATTTCCGGTCGACGCCCGTGATGATCGACACAATTAATGCGCTATATCAATGTAAATGTAGCGTTTCAGAAAAGAAGAAAGCGAAGAAGGACAAAAAAAGTAAGGTCGAAGAGAATAATGAAAATGTTGAAAATAATGGAGGAACTAATCCACTGTTTTTGAACGAAGACGCTATCATCGCATCGAATTATATCGATGACGATATCGATGAAAAAGTCAATCGATATGATGCCGTCACAGCAGGGCATAGAAGGTGGCATTGTATCGATAGGACGACGGGGCGCGAAGTCGATGGACTGTCGGTGTATCAATGCAAAACGGACAAAGTTAGTGAGATTGATGGAGAATGGGCAGATGAAATCGTTCGCATTCTCAAAGAAGATTACGTGACGAATAGGATATGTTTTTTCGATGAAGATGCCTATGATAAGTATAAATCGTATACGGGCGATGAAAAGAAGAAGCAAGAATTATTCGATGAGGCATTTCGCCCGATCAAGTCGGTGTATTTATTATGTGAAAAGCGAACGGCTCTGAAGAAAGTTCGCAATGCCCTGTTGGCAAATGGGTTTGTCTTCGAAGATACAAAGAAACTCGGTAAATTATTTGGAAATCAAGAAAGCCTCGATTTGATACGTTTGATGTATGCTATCGACAACCCAGACAATAAAGAATACGTTGCCGCAGCGCTCAATACGATGTTCTTTGGTTTATCGTTGTATGATGTCGCCACACTCCTAGAAGCCCCCGAGAGTTGTGCCAAAGAGAAATTCAAAGAATGGTCGCGCATATCGAAAGATCGTCGGAAGTACTCGCTCATATTCGAAGATATTTTGAAGACGACGCGTTTTCGCGAACGGCTTAACGTCTTTTCGACGACTGAGGCGCCTTATTGGAGAGTGCTACGCCTCGTGGATTTGCTCACCGAAAAGGCGACATACGAAGATATGACGTGGCATGAACTCGTCGAATATGCCATCGATGCGTATTGGAATGATATGAGCGAAGACGACGATTCAGACGTTGACGATGCCGAAGGCGTCTTTGTGAACAGTGGTTTGAAAATTCAAATGAAGACGATTCACAGTTGCAAAGGCCTCGAGGCCGATGTCGTTTTCACTGTGCTAGAGGCAAAAAAAACGTCAGTGAGGCATTCGCCCGATGTTTGTCACGAAAAGGTCGATGGGCAATGGAAGCAATTCATCGATGCCGAGGCGATCGCCGATGCTGATGAAAGTGAAAGATCTTCGGCATCAATGGAGGCAATGCTCGAATCAGAACGATTGCTATACGTCGCATTGACTAGGGCAAAGTATCGCCTCCACGTCCCATTATCGGATAAAATCACCTATCCGCTAAGCAAAAAGTTGAATCAAGCACTGGAGGCGGCTCAGCCATTGATTAAAAAGACCGGTTATTGCATCGATCCAGCAATACTCGAAGATTTGGAAAAGAACTGTCGACGACGCGATAGATTGAATCTGGCGGCCAATGCTAAGAAAGAGTTGCTGACGCTCGATGATGCATGGGTTGTCAATGTCAATGACAAAATTGTCGAATACGATGCGTTGAATAGCCGTTTAGCGCAACCCATTGCTCCATGGCTCGAGACGCGAGTTCGATATAATCATTCTTATTCGGAATTGAAACGTCAGAATACTGGCGCAAATGACGCCGATGGCAATAAACCCGACAATCCCATCGTGCCAAAAGCGCGAGTGAAAAGCGCGTTGCCAGGCGGAACGAATACGGGGTTGTTTTTGCACGAAGCATTTGAAAAAGTCGATTTCGAGCGAGTGAAACGCATACGCGATGCGTTTGCAGGTGAGGAAGGCGAGCTTTTTGATAGCTTGATTGCACTTCGAGAAAAGCATGCCAGCGGTGTCGATGAGAATGACGATTTGATGGGCGTGGAACAGTTGTTTTCGTCACTCGAGAGAAAGTATAAGTTTTCAAATAACCCAGCGGCAATCAAAGCGGCGAAGCGCATATTATATCGCACTTTGACGTCGATAGGGCATAAGTTTCTGGCCGATGGTATGGCGCTTTGCGATGCCGATAAAGTCATCAGTGAGATGGAGTTTTTATCGAATTGCGAAGGGATGGAAGGCGTTGATGGTACATTTAACGCAGATTTCGATATGTTTAACGGTTCTATCGACTGCGCGTGCCGTTTCGACGATACTTGGTATATCATCGATTGGAAGAGCGACACCCTTGCCGATTATGGCGATGAATTCTTGCGCGATCACGTCGCCGAATCGTATGGCAATCAAGTGGCAATTTATACGAGTGCATTCAAAAAGTGGCTCGCCAGTATCGATCCAAATGGGTGGTGTACATTTGGTGGGATGATTTACGTGTTCTTGCGCGGCGTAGAGCCCGAGGGCGACACGGGGTTTTTCTGGATCAATCCACAGTCTTGATGGGCGGGCATTGGTTGATGGAGTTAAACCCGCCCCAACGGGGCGGGCATTGGCGTAGGCGTATGCGCGCAAGGGCGTAGCCCGAGCACATAGCCGTAGCGAGAGCCCGTATTGAGCGGCGAGCGAAATAGGGCGACAAGCGAGCCCGTATTGAGCGGCGAGCGAAATAGGGCGACAAGCGAGCCCGTATTGAGCGGCGAGCGAAATAGGGCGACAAGTGAGCCCGTATTGAGCGGCGAGCGAAATAGGGCGATGGCGCCGTCTCGGCGTAGGCGAGTCGGCGCGAAAAGAGATGGCAAAATCAATTTGAACGAGCTTTTCGACGTTCGATGCGCACGGCTTCGATGCGGTTGAGGAACATCATGGCGTCGGATTTGTTATCGCGGTTAATATGACATTTGCTTTTTAATATTGTCGAACCGATGTTGATTTGTAATACAGTATAGAATGACATGTAATAGCAAACGGGCAACATGAGGCAAGCGTAGATTAGGACGATGAGAGAGACGCCAGTGTTGCCTGAGTGGCGAGCGATGAAGAAATAATATAAACCCGTGATGATGATAAGTGCAATGTCGATGATGGGCCATATATACTTGCGTTCTTCGTGCAGAGAAGTGCCTTGAATGTTTTCAATGTCGTAGACTTCGCAATTTTTGACATTGTGTTTTTTGTTACTCGTTACATTCCAAATTCTGTGCGTTGTGAGGTAGAAAGAACTAAATATTGCAATGGGTTGCTCGTCGTCCATGAGACGTTCTTTGAAAAACGGATCGTCGAAAGTCATCGATGGTTCTTTTTTTGTATTATCGAGAACGACGGGGTTGGCAGCGACGTTTGTTTTTTCGTCGCGAGCTGGGCATTTTCTGACGACGGCGCGTTCATTGACGACGGGCATTTCGTCGGTCATGGCTTGTAGAGTATTGAATTCTTTTCGCAACTTTGACTTTTTAGAAAGTATATCGTCGTCGTGTGAAAGTTCACGCTCGGCTTGTAATTCTTTTTCGCGTATTTCGTTTGCCAAGTAGAGGTGTAGTTCGTCTTCTTTTTCGAAGAGTGTGCGGACGCCGTCTTTTGTCGAGAGGTCTTGTGATGGCGCGGGGAGGAGTTCGCTGTCGGATGCGGCGGCGCGAGCTTCGGCGCGTAGCATGTGGCGTAGCGTGCTCGTGTTTTGGATTTTGAGGACGTCGGAGTGTTCTTCGAGTTTTTCGAAATCGTCGTCGACGACTTTTGGGTCGAATTTTGGCTTGTGGGCGGGTGTGGTGGCACTGGCGGCGCTGGCGGCGCTGGCGAGGTCGTCGAGGTCGGCGAGTTTTGCAATGCCTGCGACGTGTGCAATGTCGTCGGCTTTGTCGAGAATGTGGGGGAGCACGTCGGACGAGCGTCGAATTTTGAATTGTTCGGAGGGGGAATCGTCTTCATTTTCTTCGGTGAATGACGAAGAATCGAGAATTGAATGCAAATCGCTGTGCAAAGAGCGTTCGCCTCTGATGGCGGTTCTGGAGACGTTTTTTCGGTTGATTCTGTTTCGTTCGTGCTTTGTGGATGCGTCGCCTTGGGCGTCGGCGAGTCGGGCGCGTTCGAGTGCTTCGACGAGTTCGGATGCGCGTTCGAGGATGGAGTTGTCGATTGGGTTGTCGGAATTGGCGACGTATTGTCGCGCGGCGTCGACGGCTGCGCGCGCGGCTTCGAGGCACAGCGATCGCGGCATGTCGTCGTGGGATGTGGAGACAATGCCCGATTCGAGGATGGCTTCGCTGAGGTCGGTTTGCGGGCGTGGCATCGTCGCGTTTGTTTCGTCGTCGGCATCGTCGGCGTCGATGGGGGGCACGGCGCGTTGGGCTGTTTTATGCCTTGTGTTGACGCGTTCGAGTGTGCGTTCGTTCGTCAATTCGACGACGTCGTTGGTCGTTTGGTGCGCTGGCGTTTCGGCGCGATCGGCGATCGGCGATTGGATGGGGTCGGAGCCGAGGTCGTCGAGCGAAATATCGATGCTCGGGCAATCACAGAGGACTGGAACGACGGGAATTTTGGGAATGCGTGGAATAGAGCCACTGTGCGCACGCACGGTGTTGTGGATGGCACGAGAATCGGCGCGGCTGTCGCCGATCGGCGTGCCCGTTTTGGCGTCGACTTGTAGTGTCGTTGCGCTTTCGGTGTGCTTTGTATCGCTCGAGGCGCGAGCTCTTTCGGCCATGCTTTCGCGAACGAGGCTCGACTCCATGACGTATGTGACTTCGTTTGGCTCGGCTTCGATGTATTCGTCGTCGGCCATGTTGCGCATGCGTAGGAGCAGGCTTTCGGTGCGAGCGCCGATGTCGTCGGGCATGGCTTGTGCCGATTCTTGGGCATTTGCCGGAGTTTTTGCTTTTGCTTGAATCTGAGCATTTGCCAGAATTTGGGCGTTTGCCGGAGTTTGAGCATTCGCTGGAATTTGGGCGTTTGCCGGAGTTTGAGCGTTTGCCGGAGTTTGAGCATTTGCCAGTGGTTGAGCCGTTTGAGCGTTTGCGGCCTGGCTGGTCGTCGCGACGGTTTCGTCGCTCGTCGCTTTTGGAGCCGTCGCCGCTTTTGGTGCCGTCGTCGCGACGGTTTCGTCGTTCGTCGCTTTTGGTGCCGTCGTCGCGACGGTTTCGTCGAGTCGCACGCCCGAGTGAGGCGTCGTTGGCGAATCGAGATCGTCGTGGATTTGCGCGATTTGCTGGGCGTTTGCTCGCTTTTGTTCATCGGCGGCGTTTTCGCGTTCGATTTCGTCGGCGATGGCGCTCGTAATCGACGATGCGAAGTGGATGTTTGCGGCGATATCGTCGAGACTGGTGCGCAGGGCAGTTTTCGTTTCGGTGATGTCGATTTGGACGGGTTGCGTCACTTGCATTTCGAATGCGTAGAGCTGTTCGTCGAGCTTCGCATCTTTGTGCACGTTTGTGACGCCTTCGGAGATTTCTTCGACTTTTTCTTTAGCGGCTTGAGCGGCGGCGCGAGCGATGATTTCGGCACGGCTGTCGATGACGGTTTCGAGTCGAGGAGGGAGTTTTGACGAAGCAGGCGAGACGATCCCGGCGGCGACGGGCTTGATTTGTGGCGGGACTTTTCCGGTCGGATCGAGCCCCCAAACTTTCCTCAGAAGTGGAATATTCTTCGCTAAAACCCATTCTTTATCGGGCAAAATTCGAATTTTCGTATCTTTTTTGATGGTATCGACTTCTGCTAATTTTACGAGTTCATCGTCATTGGCGATTTCGGCGACAAAATTTGCAGCTTTGACCAAGTACCCGGGCATACATCCTCCTGAATCGTAGCGTTGCGGTGGCGCTTTTTCGTTCAGAATGCTCTAAAAATCAAAGGTAATTACGCTAAAAATCTTCGGGTTCGAAGTCGCTCGGCGAGAGTTCTTCGAGGTTGTCGGAGAATCCAGACTTCTAGTTTCTAGATTTTGTCATGTGTTTTTCGAGCGCATCGACGAGTGCTTTTGCGCTGCTCATGCATTCGACGATATTTTTGGCGATCATGTAGGCGGGAACGCTGATGATGTTTAATTCTTCGTCGACGCATGCTTCGTCGACTTTGCATTCGACGACGTTGGCGCCCAGTTCTTGGGCTTGTTTTGCGATGGGGTTCATATCGCCGAATGTCATGCGAGGATTTTTGAACATTTGGGCGACGAGCAGAGGGGCGATGCACATAAAGCACAGTGTGCAGTTGGCGGCGTGTGCGCGTATGATGAGGTCTTTGACGTCGGGTTCGAGGATGAGTTTTGATAATTCTTTATCTTGGTAGGCTAGATTGGTGACCGCGCCCATTCCACCGGGGAAGACGATGGCATCGTAGGAGATGGGATTGAGTTTTTCGATCGGGTGAATTTGTCCGCGAGCAATGCGAGCCGATTCGGAGAGAATGTTTCGTTCTTCGGCAGTGGATTTTCCCGATAAGTGGTCGATGACTTGGGTTTGTGGGCGATTGGGTGCGTAGAAATGGACGCTGTGCCCGCGTTCTTCGAAGCAATAAGTGGCGCAAACTGTTTCGTGTATTTCCGATCCATCTTTCACGCCGCATCCACTCAAAATCATAGCGATTCGCATGGGTTCCTCCTGATTTGTTAAAAACGACAAAAATAGGCGCGAGCCTACGACCTACGGTAACAAGGGAGCGATTCGCAAAAATCAACATATCATTTTAACCCGTTTTTGACGTTTATCGAAATAAAAACGGCTCGAAGTCGTATCGATTTTTGTTCGGCATTGCGATGCGTTCTGAAATAATCTTCGCATTTGATGCGTTTTTGGTCGCCCTTGTTGCCTTGTATTGCAACGATATGGCGTTTTGCCTTGGGCAAAGTGGTCGAATGGCATGTGTTTTTCGAGAGGATTGAGAAAGGGTTATCGTCGTGGGGGGGGAGGCGTGGCACGTAGTTGTTCAATTGGCGCGTGGCGTGTATGGCGGGCGTTCGCGGTGGTATGCCTCGTTTTGGTGTGTTTTTGGCCGTGCGCGGGTTTTGCCGAAGACACTGCACTCTACAAGGCCGATACGGTGTCGCCGGGGACGACGTATCGATCGGTTTTTGCTTTGACGGGGACGCAGTCGTATATTACGCGGGCGTTTAACAAATCGGGCAAGAACAGCGGGTTTTCGGTGATGGCTCGTGGTGGGTTTCGCATCGGGCGATGGGGTGGCTTTATGGAGCTCGGATTCGTCGGATGGGAGGGGTATGAGTCGGCCGACCGCGCCATGCAGAGTAGTTGGAACTTTGGAATAGGCGCCGAAGTCTTCTATTTTCAGCGTCGAATGCGCACATCGCTCGCCATTGGTGCGTCGTTTCTTTATCGCGAAGCACCACCCGACCCGATTGGAACGGTCGGGGCATATCTCGATTTTACGCCGTCGAGCTATGTACTCAGACCGCATCGCAACTTTGGCATCGTGATTGCGCCGCTATCGCTGTTTATCGCCGTTCCCGCCTTCGAAGGCATTCCGCTCGTCATCATCCAATATCGCACGACGGTCACGCTGGAGTTTTCGCTATGATAGAGCCCGTGAAAAAGAGCGATATCGCGTCGTTTTTGACGGCGGCAGGGCATAAAGCTGCGGTTTTGGTCTGCGCCATCGTCGTTTGTTGGGCACTGCTCGATCCGTTTTTGGCATGGGGTCAGATCGCGGAGATGGCTCGCGGTGCGGATTCGGGCACGGAGATGGCTCGCGGTGCGGATTCGGGCGCTGAAGTATCTCAAATCGATACATATATAATAGATGATAAAGATGGCGGAACGAAGGCGAGTCTCGTGCGAGCCGGAGAAGTCGAGCTCGATTCCCTCGCCGCAGAAAAGGGCGTTTTCGATAAAAGTACCAAAGAGATGGTGCGTGGTTGGTTCGAAGTGCCAAAAGAGCAGATGCATCGATGGTCGGTTTACGTCGATCTCGGATCGAGTCTTCTGACCGATGCCAACGAAGCGTCGTATTTTGCCGAGACGATAGGCGTCGGCGTAACGGTCGGATATCGGCTCAGCGAGCGATTTACGATTCTCGTTCACGTCGAGCAGAATGTTTGGAGAGCGCAAGATAACGACGATATTTGGAATTCGGGCGTTTTCAACTTCGGCGGTGGCATCGATTACGAAATCTTTTCGCCATACGTCCACGCCAGTGCCATGTTTGGCTTATCGGTGCTCACATTCGACACCGTACTCGACCATGCCGGGAGCGTCGGGTATTTCGTCGACTTCGCTCCTATCGATATCCGATTCTACATCCTCAAGCGATTCGTCGTTTCGCTCTTTCCGCTCACGCTCCGAATCGAAGCGCCCGTCACGCATTCCCCCGAAATCTACTATATTCAATATCGAACAGTCGTTCGATTTGGCGTCCTTTTCTAGATATCTCGGCGGTCGTTCTGGTGCCTAATTTTATTCGCTCAAGATTGTTATAATATGAATATTATTCTGAAAATAAAGCAATTATTGATATTATATTTGTTTTTGCTAGGGTTATTCGCATGCTCGGAGTCGTTTGCATACGAAGTCGGTGGTCGATTTGGCAAATCGTGTCACGAAGAAATCGCATTGCCTGCATTTCTCGAGGCGCTCGATACGTTGGCAGCATTCGAGTCGAATATCGATTTGCCCGAAGATGGGACGACGCTTTCGCTCATTCGAGCGATCGAAGAGACGTCTCGAGAGCACGGACGTCCGCTGTCGAAAAAACAAGCGTTTATTTTGATGAGTATGATGTTGGGGGTTCGGGCTCCCGACCTCGACGGTCATGCTTCGAGTAATTTGGCGCATACGCGAGCCGAGCACGCCGATGACGACGACAATGCCCAATACGTCCATACGCTACGCGGAAAAAATGACGACGACGACATCGGCGATGCGATGGCGATCGAGGGGACGTATCGAGCCGTGATGGATCACGTCTCTCAAGCCTATAAGTTCAAATCGGTGACGCTGTCGTTGTTCAATATCCAGCAGAAACTCTATCTCGATTATTATGGGCGCATCGATGTGACCGTCAATGCCTCGGCATTTCACTTGGGGTTTGCGGCCCATACGATAGCCGATTCCTTTTCGCATACGATTCGTTCGAAGCAAGACGATTTCCGCAAGATCATCACGGTGATGAACTACGTCGAAGCAATTTACCCGCATTACAAAGAATCGCGCGATGGCATACGCCATTCGGCATTTACCGACGATTGTACGGAGGAAGAAAATGCGCCCGTCGTCGCTGCCGCGGTATTGGCAACGCGCGAATTCGAAGTGGCTTTTGAAGCGTTCTACGCGACGGGCGACGAAGCGCCGATTCGGGCATTCTGGGAGGATTGGTTCCAGCTGCGAACCGACTGCGTTCACGATTACGCCGCTTGCGATTCGGAATATTACGCAGAATTGGCTATGCGCGATCCAACGCATGCGTATCTCGAGTGCCAAGCAAGCGTGAGGCGCCGCCCAAGCCCGCTATCGCTAGCCCTTTTATTGCCCTTTATTTTGCCATTGGCTTGGGGCATTTGGCGACGCCGATCGCCGCAAAAGCCGTGATAAGTCTAAGAAAATTCGCTTTTTGTCGCATTTCTCTATAAAAGCACTTCGCTCGTGCAATCGCTTTTTGGACGCCGTTTGGCGACGAGGCGTTTGTCGCATTTCTTGCGTTTCGGCATCGATTTCGGGAGATCGCCCAAAGATGCGGATTCCTAGGAATCGGGCTTTTTGAGTGGATTTTGGATTGTCGCTGAGAAGTCGAATTTCGTGGAATTGAGCCACTGGCGCGGTTTTGGGGAGATCGCCGCAAGAGGCGGTTTTCTAGGAATCGGTCTTTTTGGGGCGTTTTTGGGGCTTTTGTGGCGGATTTTGGGGAAGTGGGGCGATTTTGGGGAACGAACCGAAACGATATGGCGTTCTAGAGCACCGGATGGATATGGCGTTCTAGAGTATTGAATCGCAATCTACGATTTTTGCGTATTCTAACCAGACTGAGGAGCAATACAGATGCAGAATGAGAAGCACCATGGATATTGGCTTTTGATGGGTTTATGCGCGTTTGGGCTTTATTCGTCATCGGCGCAAGCGCAAACAGTCGATGCGCCACGCGGCGAAGTGACGGTCTACGTTTCGTCGCAAAAAGTAGCACTCGCCGTTTTGCCACTTGCCGAGAGCTCGAAAGTCGATTTGGCACGCCAAATCGACGATACGCTCACGCATACGTTGAATTTATCGGGGGTCTTTAGCTTGCTCCCCGTCGCCTCGTTTATGCCCGGACTCATGCAAGAGCCGATGGCGACGACGGATTACTCGAAATGGCACATTTCCGGGGCTTCGGCGCTCATCAAAGGCGAAGTCCGATCTTCGGGATCGGGTTATTGGCTCGATTTGGGGCTTTTCGACGTCGATGGTTCGAAGCGCGTTTCCCTCTCATGGCAGGCAAAAACCGTGACATCGTCTAATGTCCGTTCGGCAGTCTATGAATTCGTCAACGCCGTCGTCGGTTATTACACCGGAGAGCCCGGATTTTTTGGACAATCGATGCTCGCCGTTTCGCGCGATGGGCGCGGAAAAGACGCTCGCATCGTGTCGATGTCGACCGATGGCACAGGCGTTTCGCGCGTGACGAAGTCGACGGCTATCGAAATGTTGCCCGCTTGGGGACCCGATGGCTCGGTTCTCTTGACGAGCTATGCCAAGGGAAATCCCGATCTCTATATCGTTCGCGGTGGCAACGGAAAACGCATTTCTTCGCATCCCGGCATGAATAGCGGTGCATCGTATTGCCCCGGTAATGGGCGAATCGCACTCACACTCGCCAAAGACGGCGACGCCGAAATCTATACGATGGCTAAAGATGGATCCGATTTGCGCCGACTGACGACGAATCGCGCCATCGATACATCACCCGTATGGTCGCCCGATTGCTCGAAAATCGCCTTCGTCTCCGATCGCGCCGGATCGCCACAAATCTACATCATGGATGCGAACGGCTCAAACACGACTCGACTCACGACTGTCGGCAAATACAACGCCAATCCATCTTGGTCGAAAAATGACGTCATCGCCTTTAGCGCCCGAGATGAATCCCATAACCTCGACATCTATACGATTCGAGCCGATGGTAGCGATCTGACGCGCATCACGCAGCAACAGGGCAAAAACGATAAACCGAGTTGGTCGCCTTGCGGGCGTTATATTGCATTTTCTTCGACTCGCGATGGATCTAGTCGAATTTACATCGCTACTTCGGATGGAAAATCGCAGATTGCTGCAACGACTTCCGGTTGGTACGAAAACCCCGTTTGGGGACATTGATCTCTGGCGACTCTACGAGACATTGATCTCTGGCGACTCTACGAAAGGATGATAAAAGCATGAAAATACAAAGAATATGGGCATGCGCATTGGGCTTGAGCCTCGCACTGACGGCTTGCGCTTCTCAAGAGCCCGCATCAAACCTCATCGACGATGCGACGGCGTCGATGAACGACGCTGCAGCGGCAAAAGATTGCGCCGAACAGACTTATGCCCTGGCGCAAAAAGCACTCGAAGAAGCCAAAAAAGCCCAAGAAGACGGCGATATCGATACCGCTCGGCAAAAAGCTCGACTCGCTCAAACCCTCGCCAAACAAGCAAAAGAAGAAGCCCAACTCAACGAAGAAGATTGTCAACGACGCAAAAATGCCGCCGATGCCGTGACCGAAATCTTTGCCCAAGACGAGCTCTCACAAGTCCAAGATATGACGGCAGATTCGAGCTTTGGCGTCATTTATTTCGATTTCGACGAGTCGTTTTTGTCGTCTTCGGCCCTCGAAACGCTCAAGAAAAACGTCACCGTGCTCAAAAACAACCCCAGCATGAACGTCATCTTGGGATCGCATACCGACGAACGCGGCACGACCGAATACAACCTCGCTTTGTCGCAAAAACGCGGCAATTCCGTCAAAGATCACGCGCAAAGTATGGGAATTGACGGATCGCGCATGTCTGTTGTCCCCTATGGCAAAGAAAAGCCCGCTTCGATTGGATCGCGCGAGCAGGATTACGCGCTCAATAGACGCGTGGAATTTATCAAGAGATAGCATGAATATACGCCACGTAGTGATGACGGGGAGCGTATGGGCATTGTTGTGCGCCACACAAGCCTTTGCCGCGCCCCCAAAAGACAAAGACGTCGCCGCCGACTCGGCCGCCAAAAACGCCATCAAGGCTCTAGCCGAAACCGAAAAAGCCCGACGCGCTCTGTCTAACCAAGAAAAATCCGAAAAATGCGAAGGCGATTGCGCCGTCCAAACCCACTTTAACGACGAAGCCGTTATCTTGGGCGTCGACCCGCTCAGCCTCATCACCGTTACCCCAGGCGGCCCTCCCGTGCGCATACCCATCGCCGTCCCCGATTCGATCGCGCTCGGCGCCGATACTTCGCGCGAAGTCGCCCAAACCCTCATATCGGTCATTCGCAACGATTTGGCGATGAGCGGCCTGTTCGAAATCATGCCTCCCGAAACATACGCCCTCATCCCAACCGCCAAAGAAGGCATAGCTCCCTCGACGATTCAATTCGACGGCTGGTATAACGTCGGCGCCTCGGTGCTCGTCAAAACCCACTACAGCCAAGAAAATGGCGGCGATACCTTCGGATTCTCTGTATTTAATGTCGATGCCGCCTCGGCCTTGCCATTTAAATTCGAAAGCCGCAAACTCTCGGCGAATAATGTTCGATCCGTCGCCCACGAATTCGCCAACAAACTCATCGGTTTCTACACGGGCACCGACGGCGTATTTGGCACGCGCATCTTGTTCGCCGCCCAAGGAAGGTCGAATTATCGCAAGATCCAATCGTTCGACACCGACGGTTTCGGCCTCCACACCTACGCCATCCCCGAAGCCATCAACGTCATGCCCGAATGGGGGCCGCGCTCGACCGTCCTATTCACCCAACTTTCATCGAAGAGCGACAACATCTACGTCTACGACAGCTCCGCCGACCCCGCGCTCAAACAACTCACCGATTTCGAAGGTTGGGCATCGGGCGCCGACTACTGCGCCAAAAACGGCAAAATTGCATTCACCGGCGCTCGCGATCAAAACGGCAACATCTACGTCATGAACGCCGATGGATCCGACTTGACGCAAATCACCGACATGCCCGATTCCATCCAAACGTCGCCCACGTGGTCGCCCGATTGCTCCCAAATCGCCTTCGTTTCGAGCTATTCAGGCAAGCCACAAATCTACGTCATCCAAGCCGACGGCACGGGCATGCGCCGCCTCACATGGGTCGGCAACTACAACACCACCCCAGATTGGTCACCAAAAGGCGATCTCATCGCCTTCACCGCACGCGACGAGCGCAACGTCTTCGACATCTTCACCATCAACGTCAAATCTGGCGAAGTCACGCGCCTCACACAAGACCAAGGCCACAACCGCGAACCCTCGTGGTCGCCCGACGGCCGCTACATCGTCTTCGAATCGACGCGCGACGGCAAACAGCCACGCCTCTACCTCATGAACGCCGACGGCCGCTGGCAGACGCGCATCTCCGCCACTCCAGGCCTCCGCACACCTACTTGGCACTAGCGTCGCAAGCATCGCTTCCCATTGATTTCACAGAAGTTTTGCCGCTTCATGGGCATTTCTCCCCGCGTTTTTTCTTTTTTTGTGGCGGCGGGGGGAAGTCTCCCCCCGAGCGGCTTTTGCCCTGCGGGCAATACGCCGCTCCCCCCTCTGCGGGCGCTCAAACGCCGCGCCCGCAACGCCCTGGCTCAAATCCCATCGAGTAGGGAGGAATGCGCCACATTCCCCATCGCCGATTATCAAATGCTCGCACCGCGGGCGATTTCCACCTCGTGTTTCACGTTCCCCCTTGCCGATTATCAAACGCCCGCACCGCGGGCGCTTTTCCACCCCGTGTTTCACGTTCCCCCTTGCCGATTATCAAACGCCCGCACCGCGGGCGCTTTTCCCCCTCTCCATTTATGGAGAGGGGGTTAGGGGGTGAGGTCAGGGGGTGAGGTCAGGGGGCAAATCATTTTTTTTCACTTTAGAAAAAAACTTCTTGACACCACCAACACACTCGCGTATAAGCCGCCCTCGCCGACGGGATGAAACAAGCCCACGGCACGATGAAAAC
>SFMP01000197.1 GCA_004554395.1 Myxococcales bacterium
CACATTTCTTTTGATCGTTGCAATATCCGCTCTTGCACTCGTCGGCTTTATCGCACGCCGCGTCGTTTTCTTTTTTGCCCGATGCAGGTTTATCGGCGCACTTCTTTTGATCGTTGCAATATCCGCTCTTGCACTCGTCGGCTTTATCGCACGCCGCGTCGTTTTCTTTTTTGCCCGATGTGGGTTTATCGGCGCACTTCTTTTGATCGTTGCAATATCCGCTCTTGCACTCGTCGGCTTTTTCGCACGTTACGCCATTTGCCTTCTTGTCATCAGACGAACTATCGCTCGAATCATCGCTACAAGCCATGAATCCCATCGACAAAGCCGATATCATTCCCAATGTCAACAATTTGTTAGATTTCATCACACACTCCTAAACACGCCACTCTTGGCACACAAGTCACGAAACGCCATCGCTATGAATCACATCTTTTGTGATGTTCATCGATGACACACGGCGAACGAAAATGCACGATCCGTGCCAAGAATTATTTTTTCTTCGACTTCTCGATGTCAAAGAAATCTCTCACGTGCCATTTGAGCCATGCCGACGAAAGCCGATAATGGAACCCCGATCTTATAGATACATTCTCTCCTATAATATCAAATACTAATGGTTCACACGATGCGTTCACGCGCTCGGCAAACGATATGCCATTCCACGATATCTCCCCATTCGGCGTACACGTAAACCGATCCCCCTCGCGCTCACTTCGCACCGGAACATTCGATAAAAATCCTTCGAGTCTGACATATATGGCAGGTTCGACGATCCAATCGGTCATATATGGCGGATCGCCAAACGCATGCGCTATGCGCGAGATGTCTTTGAGAATCCCAAATGGCGTCTTTTGCCAGTTCAATATCGGACACGTCGCATAGGCAGTTTTTCCATTGAGTTGCCCCTCCTTCCATCGATATGCCTCATCAGATGCCACCCACAAACGCTCAAACATGACCTGCGCCATCGGCCACGTCGACTCCGTAAGCGATACATTCGATCGCCCCAAAAACACGTGTTCATTCAAATATGTTGCAATTTCTTCACATGTTCCTTCAGATAGTATCCGAAACGTTTCTACGACAGAAAAGCCAGTATCGTATACTTCTGCCAAATCGAGTATCACCACGATAGCCAATAACGCCGACGATACGAGGTTCATATCCCAAGGGAATATCGTCGTCGATCGCGACGCAAAATCGATTCCATATCCATCTGTATCGTCGATTTTCTCCGCACTTTGTCGAAATTCCTTCGCCATCTCGATGAGTCGAGCTCGATATGGCAAAAGTGTCACGACGATATCGTTCCACATCAAAGTCTCATCGATATCATCGTAATACCGCTTGTCATTGCCATCGTTATCGGAGCCTCCTCCCGTTCCTGGCGTCGTCTGCATCAGCGAATTGAGCACGAGGCACTTGGGTGCTTCGATCCCCGGATTCGGATCTCGATTCGATGGCGGTTCAATCGGTTCTCCTCCAACTGCCGAATCGTCTTCGCATAAAGACTCTACCCGCAAATCTATACCCAACCGCTCCATCAATGCGACGACATTCGGCTCGCTTAAAAACGTCAATAAGTCCGATATCGCAAGACCTAACCGAATGTCGCCGTGATTCGGAAACACGTCTTGCGCATAGATAAAATTCCAATACGCTCGGCTAAACTCACATCGTCGCAGCGCTCTTTCCCCCGCATGCGCCGCATCTCGCGCATCTAAATACTCACAGCCCATGGCAAAACTACATAGGGCAATGATGATGAATGTGAAGATCGCTTTGGGAATGGCTTTCATAACAGGGCTTTTGGATTTGTTTTTGAGTGAATCGAAGAAATGACGATTGCGCTTACGCGCGTTTTTTTGTGTGGGGGGACTCGTCCCCCCACGCCCCCCACGCCGCTTTCAGCGGCTTTTATTGCTCTTACGCGCGTTTTTTGCGCGTCTCTAAACCGTCACTCGTCTGTGATACAATGCCCACTCAATCGCCAACAAGATAAATGCAACGATCAATGCGAACACCCACAAATAACGCGACTTTTCGGGTAATACCTCCAATATCGTTGCGATGACGCCGATCGATTCCTTCGCCTCATCTCCATCGTCGCGCAGTTCTGGCACACCGCGCGATATATCTCGCGCTGCTCGATTCAAATTCGATTCGTCCGATTGCGCAAAGTTCGCTGCAAACGACCGCTCGCCTACCGATTCCCCCCCATCACTCTTCGCGACGATCTTATAAAACCCCGCATCTTCGCCATAAAACGCTATGCTCTTATCGTAAACGGGAATGCCCGCTACTGTCGTGCCATCGGGGCGAACGACGTCGACATGCGTCGCCTTCGCATCGACATCGATATGCCAAGCACGAGCCGTCTCATATCCCCGATCGGGTTCGGCTTTGGCATACATAAACCAGTCGATGGCATTGATGAATAACACAGGTAGCGCAATGCGGAAGATGATATCGGATTCGACTAAACTAAACCCAATCGCGATTTCTCGCAAATCTCCACGCTCTCGCGTTGCCACGATCGGACCCTCGATCGATCGAATCACGATATCCGACGACGAGACCCCCCGATAGATCGCCGAACTCTCGATGTTGAGATTGCGCAACGCTAGCCATTTGGCAACCGAATGCTTCACATTTACCCGCTCGACGACCGGATTCTTGACCAGCGATTGCTTCCAAGGCGCATTCTCGGCGGGCGGCGCTATCCATACGATGTTTCCAACGGCGCCTTCCGAGGCGACTTTGGGAAGATTGCGATAGGAATTGTCGACGATGACGACGTCGTATTCTCGTGCGGCGCGAACGAGATCGATTTCTCCGCGATCGTTATGCCATTGCGCCGCACTCGGTTTGGCTACCGTTACGCGGTAATTCTCATTGAGCAATAATGCCGCCTCGAGATATAAATTTCCCGGCGTCAATAATAAGATCTTGGGCGATGTATAATCGGGAATCAAAGCGTATGCGACGTCGTCGAGCGCAAGCACATCGACGGCGTCGTCGGGGGCTACGATCGATACTTTCGCCGCCAATCGCGCCGATTCGATCGGAAGATCGTCGTAAATGCGAACTTCGCTGTCGCCCGATGCCAATGTCAATCGCTTCGTCGCAAGTACCGGATAAGTCTTCGTCGGATCATAGACGGCATCGTCTTTGCCCAAAGCATATATCGTCAAGTCGGCTGTAACGGGGATTTTCGACGCATTCGTTATCTTTGCAAAGACTTCGAATGCAAGCCTGTTGGCAATATAACGGCGAGCATTAAATGCATTGATGGCAATATTGTGTAGATCATGCGCAGGTTCTCCAGCGTCGGTTTCGGTTCCAAACGTCATTTGAACGATCGGAATATTGCGAAATGCAAGATTTACATCGACGTTATCGCTTTCGCTTTCAACATTATCGACATCGTCACGAACATTATCGTTTGTACTATCATTGATATTATCGTTTATGTTATTATTTGTATTATCACTTGTATTATCGTTTGTACTATCATTGATATTATCATTGATATTATTCTTGCTATCGGTAGAATCGCCGTCGATATCGAATTGCCCATCGGTCAATAATACGATTTGTGGTTTTTCTTTGTCGCGCAAGAGGTGTTGGGCTTGGGCGATTGCCGTATCGAGGTCGAGCGACGAAGAACGCGGTTGAATGTCGTCGATAGAGCGAATGAGTGCCGATGTATCGGCTTGAAACGGTCCCGAAACGGCGCGAATCATGCCCGATGCTTCGATGATGAGGGCGCGTTCATCGGGGCGCATCTTTGCGATTTGTCCTTTGGCGGCGTTTTTTGCACATTCCAATCGCGTCGTACACTTGTGCATCGATTGTTGATCTGGGGTGGCTGCGGCTGCCATCGAACCGCTAGCGTCGAAGATATAGACCGTATGGTGATGTGCATCGGTATCGATTTCTTCGCGCGGATCGATGAGTGCTAGAGCGATGAGCCCGACGATGAGGGCACACAAGAGGAAACTCAATAACCGCCTTATCCAATCGTGCCAGCGGCGCTTGCGCGACGAATCGAGTAACTCGCGCCATAACCCAATCGAAGAAACTTCGACGCGCCTTCGGCGCACGCGCAATAAATACAATATGGCGACGAAGACCAAGAGGGCGACGACGGCAATGCCGACTGTCGAGGGCGGATAACCGTTGAAGATCATTTCAAAAATCCTCCGGCGCGGAATACTTTTAATACGATTTCGTCGAAGGGCTCAGAAACTGGCGTCCGAAAATAGAGCATGTGTCGTGCGACGCAATAGGCTTCCATCTTCAAACACAGAGCTTCGTGCAATTTCTTATATTGTGCCATGAGCCCTGGCGTGAGCGTGATGTCAACTGATTCCCCCGTTTCGCTATCGACGATGCTCACATCGCCATATACTTTCGTTTGCATCATTTCATCGTCGACGATGTGCACGACATACGTTTCAAATTGTTGATAATGCAAAAAGTTGAGTGCTTTTTCAAAACCCGTAGGATTTTCAAAATCGCTCAATATGACGGCGACGCCGCGTCGCTTCGTTTGTGCGGCAAATCCCTTAAACGCATCTTCGAACGACGTCGTTCCATCGCTCTTGAGCTTCTCGAGAAATTGAAACACCTTAAATATCTGCCCGCGCCCGCTCATGACGGGCAATCTGTCGACGACTTTGTCGTTGAAAGCGCAAAAACTCACTCTATCTTGATTGCACAGACCGATATAACCGAGTGCGGCGGCCATCTTTCGCGCGTAGTTGAGTTTGACTTCGTCGCGGAATTTCATCGATCCCGAGACGTCGACGAGGAAGTATATCGACAAGTCTTCTTTCTCTTCGAACAAGCGGATGAGGAGCTTTTCGGTGCGTCCATAGACGCGCCAATCGAGCGACCGAAAGTCGTCGCCGGGGGCGTAGTTGCGGTGATCGGCAAACTCCATACCCGAGGCCACTTTGCGCGTCTTGCGCTCGGCTCGCAGCTTCCCCGTAAATACCTTCTTCGATACGACATAGAGGTATTCGATCTTTTTGAGAAATTCCTCGTCAAATAATCCCATAAGGTGCATGCTCTTCTTTAATCTGCGGCGAATCGATAGCGAATCGAATAAAATGGATAAATCTGCTATTTATCGGCGGTTTCTTTCGTATTCTTGATCAAATCTCGGATGATATCGTCGGTCGAAATGCCCTCCGCCTCGCCTTCGAAGTTGAGTATCGTTCGATGTCGTAAGGCTGGCACGGCCGCAAATCGTATGTCGTCGTTCGAGACGTTAAAGCGACCTTCGAAGATGGCGTGGATCTTGGCCGCTTTGATGACGGCTTGGGCACCGCGCGGGCTCGACCCAAAGCGGACGTATTGTTTGACCATCGCCGTCGGCTTATCGAGTTCCGGATGCGTCCCGAGGACGAGTTTGAGCGCGTAATCTTGGACGTGATCGGCGATGGGAACTTCTTTGGCAAGTGCGCGTAGGGTGAGGACTTCGTCTTTCGTCATCACGGCATGGGCGCGAGTGGTCGTCGTGCTCGTCGTGCGTTTGAGGACTTCGTGCAATTCCTCTTTCGTGGGGAAGGGGACGTTGACTTTGAACAAAAAGCGGTCGAGTTGCGCTTCGGGCAACGGATACGTGCCTTCCATTTCGAGCGGGTTTTGCGTTGCCATGACGAAAAACGGCGCTTCGAGGGCATACGTATGCCCGCCTACCGTGACGCTCTTTTCTTGCATCGCTTCGAGAAGTGCGGCTTGCGTCTTGGGCGTCGCGCGGTTGATTTCATCGGCGAGTAGGATATTCGTAAAGACGGGCCCCTTTTGGAATTCTAGAGCTTTGTTGCCGCGTTCGTCTTCGATGATCATATTCGTGCCGACGATATCGCTCGGCATCATATCGGGGGTAAATTGAACGCGGCTAAACTTGCAGTCAATGGCTTCCGAAAGCGTCTTGACGAGCATCGTCTTGCCCAATCCCGGCACGCCCTCGAGCAAAACTTGCCCATCGGCTAAAAGACACAAGATGACGCTGTCGATGACGTCGCGCTGACCGACGATGACGCGCCCGATTTCGGCGCGCAACGTCTCGATTTTGGCGCGAAATTCCGAGACTTCTTTTTCGATATCACGAGGCATGTTTTGTTCCTTATCTTCTGCAATGGCTTGAAATATATATATCAATATATAAATATCAATCCATTATATCATTATATCATCCTACCATATATCTATTGGCGATTATTGCGGTCGTATCATGTCGAAGTACTTTTCGACATAACGCCGATATCCCTGCGGGATCGTCTCGTTATCGAGTACCGATTCGGCGGCTTTTTCGTAAGTCTGGAACACTTCTCGATAGGGTTGGCTTGCAAAGCCCTTTTGTCCGGCTTGCTCGATGATTTCTTGCGTCGTCATATCGCCCGAACTGCCACCGCCTTGCGACTTTATCGTCTCATCGCGATATTGCACGTCGATCGACGGCGCGTTTGATGCATCGTTCGCCGTTCCATTGCCCGATCCAGAATCGCTCCCGTCGGCGCCCTGCTGTTGTTGCTGTTGCGATCCCTGTTGTTGCTCCGATCCCTGTTGCTGCGATCCCTGTTGTTGCTCCGAACCCTGTTGCTCCGATCCCTGCTGTTGTTGCTCCGATCCCTGTTGCTGCGATCCCTGTTGTTGCTGCGATCCCTGTTGTTGCTGCGATCCCTGCTGTTGTTGCTCCGATCCCTGTTGTTGTTGCTCCGA
>SFMP01000198.1 GCA_004554395.1 Myxococcales bacterium
AGTGCTTTATTTTGGGTACAATACGAAGTGGAGTGCGCCTCGCAAACTCAGCGAATTGTGCGTCGTGCCGTCCAAACTCGCATCGCGTTTTCAAGATTACCATATCGAAGTGATCGAATTGGCGTGGCTCAGCGATGAACAGATCGAGCGACTTACGGGGGATCTCAAGGTTTTGGCCGTGTTTTTGCGCAAGATGCGCCTAAAACAACTCAACGATTGGCCCAAACTCAAAATCACCTACGTGCCCGAAGTCCTAGGGTTGCTCCACGAAATCACGGGGCATGAACGATTCAAACAAGAAAAGTGCAATTTTGCAAACCTTCAGAGGAGTATGACTATGTGCGATCTATTTGAAAAACACGATTCGGCTTTGATCGAAAAAGGCAAAAAACTCGGACTCGACGAGGGCAAAAAGCTCGGACTCGACGAAGGAGAAAAAATCGGACTGGCTAAAGGTAAAACCGAAGGCAAAGCCGAAATGGCTTCGTCGATTGCTCGAAATCTCATCGCCATGCGTATGCCCGAAGACGACATCGCAAAAGCCACTGGGCTATCGATCGATCAAGTCCAAGCGCTAGCCGTGGGCTAGAGCGGAGGCGTATGCGCGCAGGGCGATAGTCCGAGCACATAGCCGTAGCCGCGTAGCGTATTGCCCCCACTGGGGGCAATAGCGTAGCTGGCGCCGTATGCGCGCAACGCAGTGAGCACATAGGCGCCAAATGAGCCCGTATTGAGCGGCGAGCGAAATAGGGCTCGCCCCGCCTTGAAAAAAATTTTTCAGTTTGTAGTAAAATCGTACGATTCGTTTCTTGCAAGTAGAGCTAAAAAAACCTAAACACTGCAAAGGTTTTGTCTGCGGTGTGCTAGCGTAGTGCGTCGCATTGCCCTCGACTTTGGCATTTTTGGAAGGACTTTTCGTATGAAGACGATCAAAAAGACGGCGATTTTATGGACTTTGGCGGCGCTTTCGCTGGGGATCGTGGCGTGTGGCGACGACGATTCGGGCGACAAATGTAGCTACACGGCGGCTAAATGCAATGCCGATGGCTCGGCACTTTTAAGGTGTGTGAATGGTCGTGAAGTGGAGAAAAAATGCGCGTGCAAAGACGGAACATGCGAAGATGCAGCCGACAAATGCGACTTTACAACGCCAAAGTGTAGCGACGATGGACAGAAACTCCTGACTTGCACGGCTGGGCAGTTGACCGAAAAAGCGTGCAAATGCAAAGACGGAACATGCGAAGATGCAGCCGACAAATGCGACTTTACAACGCCAAAGTGTAGCGACGATGGACAGAAACTCCTGACTTGCACAGCTGGGCAGTTGACCGAAAAAGCGTGCAAATGCAAAGACGGTAAATGCGAAGATGCGGTTGACAAATGCGACTTTACAACGCCAAAGTGTAGCGACGACAAGAGATCGCTTTTAACATGCGTGAATGGACAAATACAGCCCAAATCGTGCAATTGCGAAGATGGCGAATGCGTCGATCCCGATGCGAAATGCGACTATACGGGCGACCGATGTAGCCAAGATGGAATGATGCTCGTGTCATGCGATGGAAAGAAAATTACGGGCACGAAGGAATGCACATGTGTCGATAATGCATGCAAAGAATGCGATTACGATGGCAAGCGTTGCGATAGCACATCGAAAAACGTCGTCAAATGTGACAAGAAATCGGGGCAAGAGATTTTCGTCAAACAATGCCCGGGGGCATGCGACAACGGTTCGTGCATGGCAGTCAAGTGCCCATCTGCCCAAGCCAAATCGTGCCTCGATATGAAAACGCGTTATTATTGCGATGCGACGACGAACGTGATGGTTGAAGGCCAATGTGAAGCTGGCCTAATTTGTGCCGACGGCGACTGCGTCGAGAGAGAAGGCGAAGAACAGTGTAACTTTGAGAAGCATTGCATCGACGATAAACGCGGAATTCAAGATTGTAAGAATGGCAAGGTTGAATTTACCCCGTGTAACGATGGCGAGTATTGCACGACCGAAGGCGGGATTCGTTGTATAAAAGCCGAAACATGCGATAACTTTACGCCATATTGCGTCACAAACGAAGACGGATCGCAGTATGCCATGATGTGCAACGATACTTCCGATAAGCCCTACAAGAAGGGATGTAAAGCATCGTGCCAGAATGGCGAGTGCACCGTTTCACTCACCTTCGGGCATACGTGCAATAACACTGAGGAGGGCAAATGGCGCGATACGTGCATCGGCAATAAGGTTGCAACGTGTATAAAGCGAAGCAATGGAAGTTATGAAGTCGTCGAGCCCAACGAGAGCAAATGCGAAGAGAAAGGAGAGATTTGCGGCATCGAAAAAGTCGACGGTCTCGAAGAATACCGCGATCCGCGCTGTTATGAGCCATGTGATCTATATGGGCAAATCATCAACTCGTGTGTTCCCAATGGCGATCATACAGCGACGATCCAATATAAATGCGAATTTATCGACCATACGATCGGCGACAAGCGAATGGGATTTGTCGAAGTTCCGCATTCGTTACAGGATTGCGATATCGATTGCAAAAATGGCCAATGCATCAATTATGCCACTGGCGTCGAAGATGCTGGAAATGAGTGCAAAAGGGATGAATTCCCATCGAGATGCCACGATGCCGGTCGCGCCGTCGTTTGCGATGAAACGACAGACGAAAACGGAAACACAAAAGACGTCGTCACTGTCATAAAATGCGACGTCGATGAAACTTGTGTCGTGACGAAAGGCGAAGCTAGCTGTAATGATTCGTGCAAACAAGGTGATCCCGACACATATAAATGTGATATTCTCTTGAATAATTCTGTTTCATTTAAGTATTCATGCCAAAAGACCGACAATGGCGAATATGCATATCAATATGCGAGTGAAAATATTGGTGAATACATGACGAAATGTGACAAAGGATGCAACGAGATGACGGGAAGATGCAATTAGTCACCTCTCGACGATAGCGCCTTGCGTTATCGTCGCAATCGTCGTTCATCTCATTGCTTTGCATTCCCCGCCAAACGCAGAACGGGGAACGCGATATAGAGAGAACGACGAGACGAACGATGGCATGGCATTTGGCGAATCGTTACATAGGGCGATTTGCCGATATAAATCATAGAACAGATAACGCGTTATAACGATATATTTATATATACAAACGACATATTCATACATAGACGATGACAGCTGAGATTTGGTCAATCGCCGTCGGCATAGACGGCATAAGCCTTTGTGCGATCGAGACTGGCGGCGTCTGTCGCCGTCGCCAGTTCTATGCGCCACTACATGCGAAGCGATGGCGCAATTTGTCGATTATCGATCGCGGCGACGTGGCGCGTATCTTGGCCGATGGGTTATCGGCCCTCTTCGAGGGCGATGAATGCGAAGTCATGGCGATGGCACTCGTCACGCCCCATCGCCAAACTTGCCTATTGACCGATGACCATGGGGATCCGCAGACGCCGATATTGATCGACATGCCCCTGCCCATTGCCCGACGCGACGTTGCGGCAGCTTATGCCGATGACGAACTGCTCGCTTTGGCATACCGAGCGAGCATCGTGAGGCGATTGCGCAATCTATCGCCCGACGATTGCCTAAAGCCCCCCCCCGGTATAGGAACACTCGGATCGCATGTTGCGCAATGGCTCACGGGGCATGCATGCGACGCGAGCGAGCCTCTGGGCGTGCCCGATTTGTATTGGAAAAGCCCGGAATGCCGAACCGGTGCATTTGTCGAGGCAATGGGCATCGACTGGTCGGCGTCGTATCGATCGGTCCGATCGCAGTGTCCGTTTGCGCGTATATCGCCCTTTGCCGCCGAGCGGATATATCGGGATTGCGCCATCAACCCCCTCTCGCCCATCGATGCATCGTGGCAGATCGACAGACGTATCGAAAAGCTCGCCGGAATCCCCGTCTACGCCATGGGGTCGATCGACGCTGCGCGCGCCTTTGCATCGTGTGCCGACCCGATTCGATGGTCGGTCAAAGTCGGTTACGATTTGCGCGCGCATTGGAATGCAAAGCGGTTTGCTTGCGCCGAATATGAAATCACCATCGACGATGAATCAAAACTCGACGAGAACTCGAGTCGACATTCTGACAAACGGGGCGATAATGGCGATTTGAGCGATGGATTTGCCAATGGCAACGAGAACTCGAGTCGGCATTTCGAGAAACAGGACGATGATGGCGATAATCGTGGCAATGGCGAGTATTCGTCGCAGGAACAGTCGCCCAAACCGCGCAATTACGAAGACTGGACTCGAGCTTGGGATAATCTTTTTGCACTCGACATATTGCCGTCGCTCAAGCCGACCGATACAGCCTATGGCGTATCGTGTGCACATATCCAATCGATACTTCCAGAAAGTGCACGAGAACGGGCGGCACAAAACGGCGGCATTTATCCATTCGAAGATTTGCGCCATGCCCCCGTCGGGGCATCGGGGCTACACGTCATTTCGACGAAGAATGGCGCGACTGTCGTCGGTCTGCGCCCAGGGCACGGCGACGCGCACTGGATGCGTGCATCGTTTGAGTCGATGATCTACGACTTGCGAGCCAAGCGTAGCCAAATTCGGGAATTGTGGGGGGCTCCGATATCGCTCATCTTGGAACCGCCATGGGATGCCGCCTGCGCACAATGGGTCGCCGATATATTGGCGGCACCCGTGCGCTATATTCCGAGCTCCGAGCCAGAAATCGCCGCCATTGGCGCGGCGCTTTCGCTCATGCGACACCTCGAATTGCCCGCGCCACAAACGGCTGTCTCAGCCGAGATCGTCGAGCCATCGCCGCGATCTCGTGTTTACGAAGCCCATTTCGACATCCATTGCGCACTATGTGATGCCCTGACATGAGTTCGCGGCGACAAACCCAAGCAAAAGCGATGCGATTTCTCGCTGGTACGGCGGATCTGATGACTTTTGCAAAGCTAGAGCATGGCTCACAAGAGATGAACTATGCGATGCCCTGACATGAGTTCGCGGCGACAAACCCAAGCGAAAGCGATGCGATTTCTCGCCAGTGCGATCATACTCGGAGCAATCCCGCGCTTGAGCATTGTTTATAGACAAATTCGTCGCAAAATGGCACGATATGGGCAGTTTAGCGACTTATACGAAGAAGGCATAGGGCGCGGTTTTGAGATTCATCATCTGAAGGATTTTCATGTTTACTCTATCAGAGCGATTCGAACAGGCGTTATCGATGGCATGTGATTTTCATCGACTTCAGAAGCGCAAAAATTTGCCGACACCGTTCATCAGCCATCCGCTATCGGTAGCGGCTCTCGTATGCGAGAACATCGAATTCGTGTGCTCCGAACCAGAGCGGTGCGAAGACTTTGCCATCATCGCCATTTTACACGATGTGATCGAAGACCAAGGCGGGATGAAGGCTTATGAGCGCATCGCCCAAGCATTTGGCAAAGATATCGCCGATGGCGTCTTGGCGCTCTCCGATAGCGCGTGCGCACAGGGCGATGAAAAGCCCCCAAAAACAGAACGCAACGCCCGATATTACGAAAAAATGGCGCACGCCGATTTGGGTATCGTACTCATCTCGTGTTGCGACAAAATCCACAATCTGCGATCGATGGATGCCGATTATCTATGCCTTGGCGAAATGATATGGCAGTCCTATACACTACCGCCGCTCGATACGATTGCGAATTACGATCGCTTGCTCGAACTCTATCGCAAACGGCTCGGTTCACATCGAATCCTCGGCATCTATGAACAATCACTCAACGCCGTTCGCGCCATTTGCCCGGCTTCTCATCGAATCGTCTAGGAGACAAATCATGATCCACGTCAACTACAATCAATCGACGATAGGTCAACGCGCCATCGCCGTCTTTGGCAATCTCATCGGTGGCGCTGTCGTCGTATTACTCGGCATTCTCGGCGCTTTCTTCGAATACGATTCACTCGTCAAAGAAGGCTTTTCGCTCATCACCATTCCCCTCTACGCCATCGTCTCTCTCTCGGGGCTCCTCATCTTGGCTCGCGTCAAATACGCCGTCATCATTGCCGTCGGCGCCGAACTCATCGAAATGATGTGCTACATCACCGAGCAAGTCACGACGACGCCAAACGTCAGCTTCCTCTTGCTCATCAAAGTCGCCGTCATCGTGTGTAGTCTACAACTCATGGTCAAAATCGTCTCAGTCGACGACAATACGCAACAACCCCCTCAACGCCCAGTAGGTCCACAACCTCCGCAAGGTCGACAAATCCCACAACGTCGCCAAAATAACGTTCGTAGATAACAGACCATTTTCTACCCCCGATGTATTCTCGAGATTCCCGCTTCTCCCCATTCCGAGTTCTCGATTCTCGCGGGATTCCCGCTTCTCCCCATTCCGAGTTCTCGATTCTCGGGGATTCCCGCTTCTCCCCATTCCGAGTTCTCGATTCTCGCGGGATTCCCGCTTCTCCCCATTCCGAGTTCTCGATTCTCGCGGAATTCCGACCGCGCATTCCTGTGCTATTCCCACTTGTGGGCACGTGGGAGATGAGACAAATCTCGTTCAGCCATTGCGCGATCGGCATCTCAGCACGCCACAAATCCAACTCCACCTATCAATATAATATATACGATATGAAAACGATCGAAGTCGTCGCCGCGCTCATCATCAAACGCGGTCTTTTTTTTGCCGCCCAACGTGGCGAATCGATGGCACATGCCATGAGCTGGGAATTCCCCGGCGGAAAAGTCGAGCCCGGCGAATGCCACCGCGAAGCCCTCGCTCGAGAATTATTCGAAGAATTCAAAATCAAGGCATACGCCACCGATTTCATCGCCACGCGCGAAACGATCGAGCCCGAACGCATCATCAAAGTCCATCTCTACAAGACGATCGTCGAAAGCGATACTTTCACGCGTACCGAGCATGCCCAATTTCAATGGATATCGCTCGCACAAGCATACGATCTCACCTGGACTCAAGCCGATCGAGCATTTCTCGATCTCATCGGGGGCGTCGTCGAATCGCAAAAGAGCCTATACGAAGCACTTCCCGAAGATTTCGATGCACTCCCGACGCGCCCGCGCGGCGCACACATCTTCCGCGCTGTCCAAAAACCATGGGATGCCGCCCAAAATCCACATCACAGCATCGGGCACAAAACGATACAAATCCTCGAAACAGAATTCGACGCCTCAAAACTCGAAATCGACGACGCCATCCACGCCCCCGACGGCACGACGCGCATCATCTTCAGGCTCCACGATGGTCTCAAAATCGAAACGATACACATGCCGCGCGATGTCAAATCACCTCGTGTAACACTTTGTATCTCGTCGCAAGTCGGCTGCGCCATGAACTGCGCCTTTTGCGCCACGGCAACCCTCGGTTTGCGCCGCAATCTCACCGCTAGCGAAATCGTCCAGCAAGTCATTTGCGCCGTCGACGCCTTCGGTCCAAGCCAATCCCACGCCATCAACATCGTATTCATGGGCATGGGCGAAGCCCTCATGAACACCGATAACGTCTTGCGCGCCATCGACATCTTATCTCATCCCAACGGACTCGCCATCCCACCCGTCCGCATGACGCTCTCGACATCGGGCATATTGTCCGAACTCCCCAAAATCCAAAACGCGCCAAATCGCCCAAACATCGCCATCAGCATCAATGCGACGACCGACGAAACGCGCTCCAAACTCATGCCAATCAACAAAAAATTCCCACTCGCCAGCATCCGCCAAACACTCGCCGATTGGCCCTACCGATCGCACGAAAAAGTCCTCCTCGAATACGTCCTTCTCAGCGGCATCAACGACACCGATGGCGACGCACGACGACTCGCACAATTCGCCCTCCGCCTCCCCCACAACATCAACATCATCCCCTACAACGAAACGCCGCGCGACACTTTCCACGCCCCTACACCCGACGACGTCCAACGATTCATCCGCATTCTCCAAGACGCCGGTTGCCTCGTCACTTTACGCGTCGCACGCGGTGTCCAAGTCGGCGGCGCCTGCGGTCAACTCCTCGCAAAACGCGCCAAACAAAACGACTAAACATCGATTCGTGTCGATTTGTCCCCTAATTCCCCCTATCGACGCCAATACGCCTTCGATGACTTTTTGCCCTCAGGCGCAAGTGCTACGCACGAGCACGCGAGCGGCAAAAAAGCTTCTTTTTGGCTCGGCTATTGCCCTACGGGCAATACGCCTACGCTATCGCGCTATTTCGCTTGCGCTCAATACGCGCTCTTTGGGCTCGGCTATTGCCCTGCGGGCAATACGCCTACGCTGTCGCGCTATTTCGCTTGCGCTCAATACGCGCTCTTTGGGCTTGGCTATTGCCCTACGGGCAATACGCCTACGCTATCGCGCTATTTCGCTTGCGCTCAATACGCGCTCTTTGGGCTCGGCTATTGCCCTACGGGCAATACGCCTACGCGGTCGCGCTATGTCGCTATCGCTCCATACGCGCTTTTTGGGGCTCGGCAATTCTCTTGCAAGATCAAGCGCTAACGCGAACGCCCGATTTTCGCATCATTTGCATGCCAAACGCATGTAATCCTTCGAGTGTCAAATTGGGCACTTCGAAATCGACGTCGAGAATTGGTCGGATAAACGTCGCATTGCCACCGGTCAAAATCGTCTTAAAATTGGCGCCAAATTGGCGACGTATTTCGGCAGAAATCTTTTCGATGGCGCCAGCCGTGGCATAGAGCGCCCCAGCATTCATCGCTTCGATCGTATTCTCGACGATGACGCTCTCGACGCGATGGAGCGGTTCTTGGGGCAAATGTGGAATGCGCATACTCAACGCATCGTGTAGCGTCTGTATCCCCGCATGTATTGGGCCACCATAAAAATCCCCGCGTTCGTCGACGATATCGAAATGCGTTGCCGTCCCCAGATCGATGACGATGGCGCCTTGTGGCGCATATCGGCGAGCGGCAAATGCATTGGCGAGTCGGTCGCTCCCCAATTGTGCACTGTAGTGGATGCGAAACGGAACGTCGGCTTGTGTCAATGTGACGACGCGATACGACAGAGTATCGGTTAAATACTTTTCGAAATCGGCTGCTGAACGCGAAACGCGCGACACGACGCATAATCCGCACCCAACGGATTCGCGAGCAAACGCTTCGGCGCGATCTTCATTCGGCGTGTCGAAGCGCCGCAACAGCCGATTCCCATCATATAAACCTTGCGAAATCCGCGTGTTGCCTATGTCGACTGCCAATAATCGCATATCACTCCCCAATCAACGCACAGAGCAACCCATCCGCGCTCGGTGCGGTCGCACCTTTACCCACAAAGCGCAAAAAAATCAAGGATTCCCAACGCAAACGCCGATATTTCGCCGTTTTCGTCAATCTGCACTCGAGAGCGATATTGCATAGACATGCGTCTTCGAACGATCGGTCATATCGACCGAAAGAGAACCTTCGAGGCGACCAAACTCCGTATTGGTTCGAGCTTTGATTTCGTGTGCCCCACACGGCAAGATAAACGTCGCCTTGTCGGTCTGACGCGCCAGCCGGCGTTCGTCTATCGATATATCGGCCACTTGATACGGCGACGGATCGCCTGGCACATACGACTCTTGTATGCGAACGATCATCTTACAAAAATCGACCGATACGTTGCGATCGCCTTGTGCCGTCGCCGAATAATTGACGCCGATTTGCCGGCTCGAAACGCGCGGACGAACTTCGTAATGGCCATTGCGCGGCACATCGAGTGTGCATGGCAATTCGCACGATTCATCGGCCGAAGCTAGCGTCGCTCGAACGTTTGTTCTTGCAAAGATTCGATCGATTGCTGAATTTTTTTCGGTACTTTGCGCATTCTGTCTAATTTCGTTCAATTCTTGCGCGCGTGGCGTCGACGTGCGAGGGCGCGTGCGATTTGCGGTGCGAGCTTCTGCCACGCCACGCGCGCCGTTATCGATCGGATCCCGTTCTTCGGCATTGTCCTGGGGTTGTCGTTGATCGCTGTCGATATTCTGCTCATCGCCATCGTTGCGCCAAGCGCGAATCGGATTGAGATGGACGAGCACCTGCATCTGCCCCGCATGAAGCGAAAACGTCGATTCGACGCCTGCGCAACCGCGCCACGATACATTTCCGAGCGTGCGAGTCGCGATGTCGTCGAAATGGACGCGATAGAAACACGTTTCGTAGCCAGCGGCTTGGATCGCGACTTCGGTATCTTGTTCGGCGACGAGTAAAAAGTGCTTATCTTCGAGATCGCGATAGACGCCTTCGACGACGTAAATCGTCGCCGAACTCGGCTCCGTATAGAATGCAAACGGAACGCCGCGTGCGAAGCTATGTTTCCGCGTCTTTGGCGCATCATAGACAAACGACGAAGCCGATATCGACCGATAGGCTTCGCCATCGCTCGGCAAAACCGCCGTTCTATCGTCGATATCGACGACGGCCCCATTTGAATAATCGCCATTTTGGGGCAAATCGTTGCCAAGTCGCGCCGCTTCGAGCGTTTGTCGCAATGTTTCGAGCGATACAGGCGACTGCGACATGCGATAAAAGAAGATGCCCGAGATGATCGCGATAGCCCCGATGGCCCCGATGAGCATGTAGCGCATCTTGACGAGTGTCCGTCGCAAGCGACCGATTCGAGAGAGCTGCGAGCTGTCGACGGCGAGGAGTTCTTCGCCCGAGTTCAGGCGACTAGCGCCAGAAAGCCGATCGATTGAATTCTGATCACTATCGTCCGAAAGCCGAGAAATTGAATTCTGACCACTATCGTCCGAAAGCCGAGAAATTGAATTCTGACCACTATC
>SFMP01000199.1 GCA_004554395.1 Myxococcales bacterium
AACTCCGCGGCATCTAAGAAATTGATATTCAATTCTTTCATAATAATATTTGTAACATCGCGCATTTGAATACACACGACCCAAGTGATATCTTTGCCATTAAATGTATAAAGTGGATCAGTCATATTGTTTTCACCTCAATCGTCAAGTCTCAACCCCCCATACCCTATATACTCGAAATAGACGGCGATGGCGAGTTATCGTCGCTTTTTTTTGATGCGACACTGGTCGCAGGCTCTCTCAACCTCGCTCTGCGCTCGCCATAGGCGTTTCCGCCAAGCCCCCAGATGCGCCCCCATCTACTCTCTCCATTTCTGTGCCCTGCGGGCACAGAAAGACGAGCGCAACTACCACGAAATTGCCCCCCCCCCCCAAGACCGCTCAAAACGTGTATTTCCAAGCATCAAAGAAAATTTTCATTTTTCGTAAAAAAAGGTTGCGTTTTTTTTTTTTATGATGCAGTAGATTTATAGCTACTTCGTGGCTGTAAATCACGGCAATAGCTAACGCCATATAATTGACGGCAGTGATGTTTTATATATTTCAGAACGCGTCACTTGTATAAATGGAGAAATAGCGTCATGAAACATTGCAAATTCTATTGGATCTCGCTCGCTGCGACGGCACTCCTCGCCGCTGGCTGCGCCGACTCGATCTCGCCAGAAGACGAGCCCTTGAATCCGCCTAACACGACGCCATGCACCGACGGAACTTGGAAATGCGACGACAATGTGCTTTCGAAATGCGAAGCAGGCAATTGGGTTCTCAAACAAACGTGCGATGCGAATTCGACGTGCAACGAACAAACTGGCACGTGCGAACCAAAGGGCGATTCCAATTGCACCAGTGGAACTTGGAAATGCGACAAAAACGCACTTTCGAAATGCGAAGCGGGCAATTGGGTTCTCAAACAAACGTGCGGTGTGAATTCGACATGCAACGATCAAACGGGCGCATGCGACCCAAAGGGCGACTCCACTTGCACCAATGGTACTTGGAAATGCGACAAAAACGCACTTTCGAAATGCGAAGCGAGCAATTGGGTTCTCAAACAAACGTGCGATGCGAATTCGACATGTAACGCTCTGACGGGCACATGCGCTCCAATGAGCGACTCCAATTGCACCGACGGCACTTGGAAATGCGACAATAACGCGCTTTCGAAATGCATGGCAGGGAAATGGCATAAGCTCAAAACGTGTGGCGACAATGCGCAATGCAACGATCAAACGGGCGCATGCGACCCAAAGGGCGATTCCAATTGCACCAATGGTACTTGGAAATGCGACAAAAACGCACTTTCGAAATGCGAAACGGGCAATTGGGTTCTCAAACAAACGTGCGATGCGAATTCGACGTGCAATGAACAAACTGGCACGTGCGAACCAAAGGGCGGCTCTACTTGCACCGAAGGCATTTGGAAATGCGACAAAAACGCACTTTCGAAATGCGAAGGGGGCGAATGGGTTCTCAAACAAATGTGCGATGCAAATTCGACGTGCAATGCCAACATCGGCGATTGTATCCTCCTTACCCCACCAGAAATCAAATGCCAACCGGGCGAGCACATCTTTGCAAATCAGTGCGAGCCCGACGATGTGAATCACTGTGGCACGCACACAAACGATTGTACCCAAATCACGGGATGGAAGAGCGGGAGCTGCATTGACAAAACGTGTTTTGCCGATGCTTGCGCATCGGGCTACCACATTGCCAGTAGCTTCGATGAAAACGGAAATGAGAAAACGATTTGCGCAGCCGACAGCCACGATGCATGTGGATCGATCAACACCCAATGCGGAATCCATGAAATATGCTCACAAGGCGAATGCAAAAACAAATGCCAACCGGGCGAGGTCGTTTGCAATGGTTCGTGTATCAATCCGAAGTCAAATGCGGATTATTGTGGTGCCGATGCAACGTGTCGCAGTTACATTCCCTGTTCCGAATTCCAATATTGCATTGACGGGAAGTGCGTTTTGTCGTCGTGCCAAAAAGCCGAAGAATCGCTTTGTACGGGAATCGATCAAAACGTCTGCGTCGACGTCCATGGCAACAATCCTTATCACTGCGGGGCATGCGGTTCGACTTGCGCCGATACAGAAACCGCCAAAACGACCGGATGCAATCAAGGCAAATGCACCTATATGTGCAACGATAACAAGATAAACTGCGGTTCGAGCACCGATCCCCTTTGCCTGCCAAGAGAACAGTTCAAAACCGACGCCATGAACTGCGGTAGATGTAACAAAGCGTGCGAAGCGAATGAACTATGCCGAGATGGGCAATGTATACCGAGCTCATGCATGGGCAATGCCTGCCTCTACGACAATGCCTGTGTCAATCTCAACGACCATTGCGGCACGCAATGCACGAATTGTAACACGGCAAATCACGCCGCTGCTGGCTATTGCCAAAGTGGAACGTGCATCATTACGGCGTGTGCCAACGGCTACCATCTCACGACAGCAGGCACATGCGAAATCGACAGTGCAACTGCCTGCCCCAACGGGCATGCGACTGGATCCGACGACTGCAATGCGCTCGAATATACCGAATCGGGGATTTGCGAAGACAAGATATGCAAAGCCAAATCTTGTAAACCAAACGCTCACATCGAAGGTGACGTCTGTGTGCCCGATACGACGGTGTCGTGTGGTTCGAGTGGCACTGACTGCACCCAAATGGCGGGATGGAATGCAGGGAAATGCGAAGACGGCCTCTGCGTTGCGACGACGTGTCGACCAGGATTCTGCCTCAATCCGCTACACGGGCTGTGCACGAGTGTACAAAGTTACACGACATGTGGCATCGACGGCGGCACTTGCAAATCTTGCACGACCAAGCAAATCTGTTCCGAAGGCGCGTGTATCGACAAAAGATGCGAAGGCAATGTCTGCCTGCAAGAGGCATATGCAAACCAAGAAGCCTTCTGCCAAAACGACAACACCCATTGCGGATCGAGTTGCCAAAACTGCAATACATTTACGAGCCATGCCGTCGCGGGCGTATGCAATGCCGATGGCTATTGCCAAGTCACGGCATGCGAAAAAGGCTCACACCTATTCAACAACGCTTGCGAATTAGACGATATCGAACACTGCGGTGCGCATGGCAACAAATGCGACAAACCAAACGCGACGAACTCTTGCAACGACGGCACGTGTTCATACACGTGCAAGCCAAATTATCACGTGTACATGGATCAATGCGAAATCGACAGCACTGAGAATTGTGGAATTCACAGCAAGAAGTGTAATGTCGCAAATGCGGCGAACTCTTGCAACGGCGGCAAATGCTCATACACATGCAATTCT
>SFMP01000200.1 GCA_004554395.1 Myxococcales bacterium
CCGAAAGCCGAGAAATTGAATTCTGACCACTATCGTCCGAAAGCCGAGAAATTGAATTCTGACCACTATCGTCCGAAAGTCGTTCGGCCGTATTCAAGCCCATTGCTGCTGGCCGTTTGCCATCGTTCTCGATTCCAAAATCGGCATCATTGACAGAATTTTCTTCGGTAATACTTTGATATCTAGAAGGATATTCGACGATATCGCGATTCATCGAATCGGCGGCGATCGAAGCGACGGCAGGTGTGAGCGTCCGAGTACGCGTTGCGCCAAGCGATTGCATGCCAATCATCGCTTCGAGCGCCGCCGACATGACTTCATCGGTCGATCCTTGTAACTTCGGAGATTTCGCTATATCGTCAATATATCGATGAAAATACGATAAAACCTCTTTTTGACCGCAGATCAAATGGTATTTTCGCGTATATGCGATGAGATCGTCGGAAAACTCATCGGCAGTTTGGTAACGTTCTTTTGCGCTTGGTGCCATGGATCGAGCGAGTATTTCGTCGAATTCGCCGTTTTGCTCGGGGAGATCGACGTCGTGCGCAATCGACAAATCGCACGTAAATTTGCCCTCGCACAACATGGCTTCGACGTTGTCGCCAAATGGTCGTCGCCCTGCCAACATTTCAAACAAGACGATGCCCGTTGAGAATATATCGGTACGGCAGTCGAGTGCCTCGCCATGAGCTTGTTCGGGGCTCATATAGGCGAGTTTTCCTTGTACTTTGTCGTCGTGAGAGTGTGTTCGTGCAGGGCGGGCGATGCCAAAATCGATGAGTTTAACTTCGCCTTCGTGGGAGATTAAGATATTCGATGGGCTGACGTCGCCGTGAACGATACCGCTCGACCGAGCATGAGCATCTTTCGATCGGTGCGCATAGCTCAAACCGCGCAATACTTCGATGCAGACGCCTATCGCTATCGAGAGAGGAACGCATTGTGGCGCAATGTGGCGCAATAACATGCGCAAATCAGCCCCATCGACGTATTCCATTGCCAAATAATATTCCCCGTCGACGACGCCCATGTCGAAGATTTGAACGATATTGGAGTGCGTGAGAGAAACGAGGAGTCTGCCTTCGTCGAGGAATCGATCGACGAATGATTTATCGCGTGCGTATTCGCGGCGAATTTTTTTGATGATGCACGTCTTTGCGAAGCCCGCTACGCCATCGTATCGCGCTTGATAAATCTCGCCCATACCGCCGCAAGCGACGAGCCCGAGCAGTGTATAACGCCCAAATTTCACGAGATTTGATGCCATCATTGCGTGCGAAGATTCATCGTGGGTATGGGATTACAGCCCCAAAAATGCGCAGCGTATGCGCGCCGTAGCCGCTTGCGGCAAGGCGCCATAGATGCGCAGCGGAGGCGTATTGGCAACGCCAATAGCCGTAGCCGCGGAGGCGTATTGGCAACGCCAATAGCCGTAGCCCCAAAAATCGCCGCCCTATTAGCACAGCTCACCTATTGCATTCCATAGACAAACGACGATATTTGGCGAATACGCGCACGTGGCGCGATGGTGGAACAATCGAGGGCGGGCGTTTTATTCAATCGATGGTGCGAATTTTATTCGACGGATTGAAGCGACATGCGCATGGTTTGCGAAGGAATGCTTGGGTGGCAGAAGTTTATACGAAATCGCGTTTTTCCATGACGATGGCGGCGATGCTAATGAGTACGACGATGTAGGTGAGACCGTGGAGTGTTGACCAACCGACGTGGCTGAGCGGGATTTCGAGGGCGTAGGAGACTTGTGTCGAGACGTCGAAGTGGCCGAAATTTGGCAGGAGGAATTGTGCGGCGTGCATGGCGGCACTGATTTCGGCGGCTTTTTCGCGTTCTGCGTAGAAGCCGATTTGTGGGTAGAGGCTCGCTAGGAGCACGAAACCGGTGCACATCAACGTCGAGAGCATGGCGCTCGAAAACGTCGAGAACATGAGGGCGGCGGCAGCGACGACGAGCGATTCCATGTAGGAGAGCCAGAAGGCTTCGAAGAGCGTTGGGTCGATGACCATGCCGCGTATGGCTAAAAGAGCCAAAAAGATTGCAAACATGGCAAACATTTCGACAAAGAGCGTGACGGCGATGCCGAGGAATTTGCCGATGACGATTTGGTAGCGGCGGACGGGCTTCGAGAGGATGGTGTAGATGATGCGGCGGTCGATTTCGCGGTGGATTTGACCGATGCCGGTGTACATGGCGAGTGCGATGCCCATGAGCATCATAAAAGTCATGCCGACGTCTCGGATGACGCGTTCTTGTTCGTAGAGAGAAAGTTCGCCCAAAACAAGGGAGAAGAGGAAAATGGCGATGGCAAAAAAGCCGATGCCGTAGAGGATTTTGTTGCGAATTGCCTCGCGGAAAGTCATCGAAATAAAGGCATTTAACGTCAAAAACATCGTTTTCCTACTCTGCGTGTTGAGTTTGTTGTGGCACAGATTCAGCGTGATTCGTCGAGAAAGTGCCGCGCGTAAAGAGCTCTTCGAGGTCGATGCCGCGCTCGATGACGTGCTCGATGTGCAAGTCGTGGTCGAGCAAGTAGCGCAAGACGCCGTCGACAGTCGTGCTCTGTTGGGGGGCAAAATGGACGGTTACGCCGTCGCCTTTTGTGTCGATGGAGACGCCGAACTTTTCTTTGATTTCCGCATTAGATTCTGGGCTGAGTTCGCCACGTGCACATAATTCGATGTGGCGTTCTTTCGACAGAAGATCGTGCAGTCGCCCGACGACTTCCATTTGGCCGTTTCGGATGACGCCGACGCGGTCGCAGAGGCGTTCGACGTCGGGGAGAATGTGGCTGGAAAAGAAGATCGTTTTGCCGACTTTTTGGCATTCCTTGATGAGTTCGGCGACGTCGCGTCGACCGAGCGGATCGAGTCCCGATTGTGGCTCGTCGAGTATGACGAGTTCGGGGTCGCCGACGAGGGCTTGAGCGAGCCCGATGCGTTGGAGCATGCCTTTTGAGAAGGTGCCGAGGCGTTTATTGCGGGCGTGTCCGAGCCCGACGCGTTCGATCCATTTCGATACAATTTTGTCGCGGTCTTGTCGAATTCCATACAATTTTGCGTAGAAATCTAGAATTTCATACGCCGTTAAGCTCTCGTAGTAGTAGCTAATTTCGGGCAAATAACCGAGTTTTCGGCTACATCGGCGGTCGAAGCCGCTATATCCCATGAGATTCATCTCGCCCGAAGTCGGGCGAATGAGCCCCGTCAACATTTTAATCGTCGTCGTTTTTCCGGCGCCATTGGGTCCGATGAGGCCGAAGATTTCGCCGCGTTCGACGCAGAGCGATAAATCTCGAACGGCATCGACGCGGCGGCGACGAAACCCGACGTAGAACGTTTTCGATAAATTTTTGAGTTCGATAATCGGCTGTTGTGACATGTGTAATCGTTCCAGCTTAAGACAAATATGGCAAGCGGTTAGACTTATAATTGCAAGTAGAGATTAAACTCTAAATCGCAAGTAGAGGCGCGTGTTGCCGTTGGCATCGTCGGAGATTTCGAGAGCGCCGTTGAATTGTCGGAGCAGAGGCAAGATATAGGCGATCTGATTGACGGGTGGATAGCTCACGACGAGCCGTCGCGTGCTGACGAGCAAATCGAAGAGGTTGTCGTCGGGGGCGGGTACGATATTGACTTTGCCCAATCGTTCGACGATTTCTTTTGTCGTAAACAATTTCCCATTGTGGAAGACCGAGACGGAGACTTCGTTTGAGAAAGGTTGCAAGACGACGTCGATTCGGCTGTTGTTATCGGTCGAGAGGAAAGCGCAATCGACGATGATTTCGAGCAGTTTTTCGACGATCGTTCCGCAAGCGACGACGATCATCGGCGGAACGGCATCGCTCGATATATCGCTGGCGGGCGGATAGCCTTTCGTTTCGAGATCGATGTAGATGTTTTTTTTGAGGTATCGGCAACGATTTTGCGCGTTTTTGACGATATTTTGGAGCAGGCAAGGCAAGTAACCGACGAGCATTCCGATGCTTTGTCGGAGCAACATGGCGTGTTCCCAAGCCATTGGGTCTTCGTTGGCGCGAGCTTCGATAGCGTGATAGACGACGTCGACGGATTCGAGGATTTCTTGGAACGAGACCATTGGGATCGACATTGAGGTGCGAATGAACTCCAAGTCGGCATTTTTGGGCTGAACCCATTCGGGGCAGACGTTATTGGCGACGGTGAGCAGATGGAAGAGCAAATCTTCGATATCGCCGCGCTCGATGGCGGGTAAATACGACAAATGGTGGAGTTCGTAGACGAATGCGATGGCTGGGGGAAAATCGGTCGTCATTCCGAGGATCGACATGCGCGCCTCGATGCGCGACATTTCGGCAGAGATGGCGCTCGCATCGCCCATATCGCGCGACGACAAGAGCTGATTAAATGCCGCAATGCTCTTGCTAAAGAAGGTGAGTACTTGTTGCGAGCACGGTTCTGAGACGAGGCGCGGGCAGGAATCTTCGACGAGTCGGATGATGCGGACGCATTGGCGTTGCATCATGCGGTTTTCGGTATTGACGAAATCTTGTTGCGGGACTTCGTCGAGGTGAACGAGGAGTTGCTGTCGCAATTCGTTGAGTTTGCACATCGTCGCCAAGTGGAGCAAGCGGCGAATGAGGCTGCAATAGTATTCGGTCGACGTCGATGTCGACGTGTTGACCCAGACGAGTTGGAGCTCGTTGAGAATGTGATTGACTTGTTTGACGATGAAACTCGTCGCGCCGTCGCGCGGCTGATTTGGCGCCTGATAGAGCGACATGAGGCAGAGATAAAAGAGCGATTTTGAGCGAACGGCTACGCTATCGGGGTTCTTTTCGACGCGTCGCAAGAGCCTGCCGCAGACGGCTTGGAGCAATCCCGCTGTAAAATAGAGCCCACCGACGACGCTTTCCGATACGACGAGAGGTTTTCCGGCTTCGCGCGCGGGAACGCGTTCGAGGAGGGAAATGAGGACTTCGCAACAACGTTCGATGGCGTAGCAATGAATGCGGCGAGCGTCGATGAGAAGCTCATAAATGCGAGCTGAGCTCATCGCCGCGGGCGTATCGAGCTGTTGCAATAGGATTTCGGCCAATTGGCGTGCGTCGTTGACGACGGAATACGCCGATGGTTTGCGAGCATCGGGTTTGCGAGCAAAGAGCACGCGAAGTCGGTCGTGATTGAGCTGTTCGACGTCGTGCGCTTCGATATCTTCGGTTGGGAAGGCGCGCAATTCTTCGGTCAGCGAGACGAATGCCTCGGCGCAAGAAGATGGATACGTATCCCAGAGTGCATCGAGATGCATGAAGACGTCGGAGAGCCAGCGAATTTCGTGCGCATCGGACAATTCTTTGAGTTTGCAGACGCGGTCGCGCAAATCGTTGAGTGCACAATATTCAAATTCTAGGAGAGGAAGCGCATCTTTCATGAAGTTTTGCCACCGAACACAGAATGGAGTTTCGTCTTTTCCACCAGCTTCGGAATTAAACTTCGACACGAGCGAACGCAGATGGCGCAATTTGCGTTCGGTGATTTGCTTTGAGAAGTGGCGTTCGAGCAAGTCACAGACGGCAAAATAACTGCCGAATACCGAGGCATCGGGGACTTCGGGCGAACGGACACGGCTCGTCTTGTGATAAATCGCGTGCAAATCATTTTCAAAATCGTTCAGTCGATACTCTTTGACGATTTGTGCAGCGTTATCGATGCTCTTGGCTGCGTCTTCATAGCCTCGACTGTATCCGTAGAACATCGCCGATTCGAGGTAATGGAGAGATTCGGAGATGAGCGATTCGAGGGTACGAGCGAGTTTGTTGAGCGTGCGAGTCGTGAGTTCGTGCGGATTGACGTCGTCGAGACTCGGCAATGGCGCATCGTTCGATGGCTGACCGGGTTTTGCATCGAGAGCCACATAGAGCCGTTCCAATACGTCCGAGAATCGCCCCGTATCGAAATGGCTCGCATGTTGCTTGAAATACGTCAACATGTAGACGAAGCAGTTGAGAACTTCGTTCGCCTTTTCGAGGAAATGGCGCATCTTTGAGTTGTCGAAATGTCGCTCGGTCGGCTCGCCAATCGGCGCCTCGGTATACGATATCGGCATCATATTTCCGATGTAGGCGATGAGCGGGAGTTGCTCGTGCATATCGGCAAATGCCAAGATATTCGCCAAGCGATTGAGTTGCTTCATCAAATCGCAACACTCTTCGCAATCTTTTTGCACGATGATGAGTTCGAGATCGTCGAATAGGCGCATCATGATGAGCGAAACGAATTGCCACAATTGGCTATCGTCGGTCGTCGCACGATTTTGTTCCGAAGATCCCGCCGATTCATCGGTCGTTTTTCGCAATTCTCGTTGCAAATCGGCGATATTGAGGACTTGTGCTTCGACGGCTTTCGATTCAGGTTTTGCCGAGCCATTCCCCGCCGTTGCGCTCTGAGCAATTTGTTCTTCGGTTTGCGTTGTATCGCCTTGTGTCGTTTCAGGTTCATCTGTATCGATCGATATTTCTTCAGCAATATCTTCGCCACATTCGCCATCAAATTGAATTTCCTCCATCGAAATCTCGACTTCATCGAGGATAGAATCAAAATCATTCAAGGGCGATGAATTTTCTTCCTTTTCATGTTCTCGAGATGACGACTCGTGCGCCTCGGTCTTTGCCGAATCCTGAGCTTGAGTATTTTCTTGCGACGCCGTCGCCGTATGCGATTCCTCGGGAGCGAGCGCCTTTTGCGCATCGGTCTGTGGCATATCGAAATCGAGAGCTTCTTCTAGCTCATTCAACCAGTCGTCGCCGAAATCGTATCCCCCAGTAACCGGTTTCGCATCATCTTTGTTTGCCATCTCTTGAACCTCTCTTTACGTCAAAATTCCTAGGCATCATCGTAGCGGTGAATATCGCATATTTTCGACAAAATTTGAATATATAACCCAGACTTTTGCGCATAGCCCATCGAGCGCGTGCTCGTCACATAAACGCCTATGCTTATCGTCAAACGGTTTTGCTTATCGATATGAGTATCGGGAGCCCAACGCTCAAGCGCATCAAAGTAGCATCACGCAACGAAATCCGAGATCGGGAGCCCCCTCATTGGCGCGAGTTTCTTCTTGCGCACTGATTTGAATGGATTTTTTCGGCGTCAAATAACTGCCGCCCTTCGTCACGCGCATTTGCTTTTCCTTGCCCTCGGTCGAAGTCCACTCGCGCACATTCCCCAACATATTTAATAGATGCCCGGGATTTGCGCCATTCATGCGACGAAAAACGCTCTCTGGGTGCGGCGGATTCGTCTTGCGACATTCGCCACCTTTATCGCTACCGCAATGCACCGTCTCGCACGTCACATTGACATGCGTAATACCATCGGTATCGCCACCAAAACGCGCAGCGGCCTCCCATTGTTCCGCCGTGGGGATCTGTTTTCCAGCAAAGCGGCAAAACGCCTCGGCCGTCCCATATCCGATATGCGTCACGGGCATATTCAAATCATCGGGTACTGCCGACAACGGCGGGCATGCATTCGCCGCGACGCATTTGTCGTATTGATAATGCGAAACTTCGACTTGATCGATTGCAAAAGCCCCGAGAACTTGGCGCGATATCTCTTTCTGATTTCCCGTGCTTATCCAATGCTCTGCCCTCGGTATGACCGTCATTCGCCCCGTATCGGTTTGGCGCTCGACGAGTGCAATATGCGATATATCGGGCAAGACTTCGTCGTCGTTGCCCATGGCATGAATCGATTCTTCTTCGGCATGCGGCGCCACCGAATCGGGCATTTGATTCCACCAACGATACGATACGCCGACGAGGCATAATATGGCGAGTAGTCCAAAGACGACTTTTAATGCAGAAGATGATCGCCGAGGAACAGCTTGGGAGTTGTCGACATTTTCTGAATTTAATTCATCGATTATCAAATTATTCGAATTTAATTCATTATTATTCATTTTTTTCGAATCATTCGATTTCGACTCGTTGCATTTCGATTTTTTCGAATCATTCGATTTTTTCGAATCGGCGATTTCAGTTCGATTCTTCGCTTGTGTTTGCAACGCCGTTTGCGAACGAAGCTGTTCTTGATCCGAGGGCGTGGTTGCCGTTTTGACGCGTTTCATCGCCCTTTGCGATGTACTCGATAGTTCACGCCTCGTCGCCTTTCGAGTCGTATGCATCGTTTTCGGCGATTTCTTATCGGCCTCAGCCCCTTTGACATCATTCGTCATGAAATGACTTCCCGACAAAAGGGTTTTGTCTTTCTTCGACGATGTCGCCAGACGCGATTTTTCTTTGAGCTCTGTTTCGGCAAAGGCAACCGACTCGACCGAGGAGGCATCTTTTGCGCGTGGCTGAATAGCAGGCGTGCCCGATTTCGTGCCATTTACCGCTTTCGACGACGCGACGGCTTGTTCATCGCGGACTTCGGGTTTTGATGGAACCGCCCCCATCGTCGCTTTGCGCCGTCCGCGCTTGGCTGGCTTATCCCCCGTTCCCTCATTCGCTTCTTTAGCCTTATTTCGATCGATGGCGCGTTCAATTTTTCGCTGGAGCTTCTGATTGCTCGACGAGACCAATACGCCTTCTTGCGGATTGAGTCTGAGCGCAATATCGTCGTATCCACCGAGCGATAAAAGTGCACGTTGGAACGATTCTGCATTTGGATATCGATTGGCCCTATCTTTTTCGAGCGATTTCATGACGATCGATTCGAGCCTATCGGGGATATCGTTGCGATACGTCCGCATCGAAGGCGGTTTCATCGACAACTGTGCCTTCAGAAGCTCGAATTCCTTGTACATTTCGAACGGCGTTCGACCGCACAACAATTCGTAGAGCGTCAGGCCGATCGCATAGAGATCGGTTCGCTCGTCGACATCGCGCGCATTCTCGATTTGTTCGGGCGCCATATATCGCGGTGTACCCATCTTCGCGCCCGTGACCGTTCGTTGTTCGTTTTCGCTCAGAATCTTGGCAATGCCGAAATCCATCACCTTGATCCCGCGATAGAGCATTTCTTGCGCATCTTGGCGACTCACCATGATATTCGACGGTTTGAGATCTCGGTGAATGACGCCCTTATGGTGTGCGAAGCCAATCGCATCGAGAATGACGAGCGTACTCGATACGGCATCGTGTATGCTCAAGGGCGATTGTTCGAGGATTCTATCGAGTGCCGATCCATCGACGTATTCCATGACGATGGCCAAGATCCCCGGGATTCCGCCATCTTTATCGCTATCGATGACATCCATGACGTGCACGATGTGCGGATGAACGACTTCGGCTTGGATTCGAGCTTCGGCCAAGAAACGGCGACGCAAGACGTCCATACGCGCCAGCTTCGGATCGAGCACTTTGAGCGCATAGCGCGTGCCGAGCGATTTATGGTGACAGCTATAGACGACGCCCATGCCGCCTTCGCCTATCACGCCCTCGACAACATAGCTACCGCGCAAAACGGCGCCTGCCGGCAACAAACCATCGGGCTGAATCGAAAACGTCAAATCATTGCCGCAATAATTGCAAAAACGACTCCCTGGCGGGTTCATTTTCAGGCACATACGACATTTCAAATTTGGCACGATACTGCTGGGCACGACACTCCACTCCCATTCACACAAAACGCTTCATATTCAATTATCGCACTACCCAAAAATTTGCAAATATATCGGGCGTTGCCCGTCGCCATCTTTGCTACCGCTGCCATAATTATCCTTTCAATTCGCCATATTGCCTATATTTCTCTTCATTATCGACTTCGGCATCGATTTTTTATCGATAAACAAACTTTTTTATTGACACGCTAGCATCTTTGCCGTAAACACGCCCTCGCTTGATGGTTGTGACAAACGTTACAACGATTTGGCTAGGTAGCTCAGTTGGCAGAGCAGGGGACTGAAAATCCCCGTGTCGGCAGTTCGATTCTGTCCCTAGCCACTCGACAAAGCGCTGGATTTTTCCAGCGCTTTTTTTTTACTCACTTTTTATCCATTTTTTCCCAGCAAGCGATCTACCAAACATGCCCGATCTCTATACGACGACTCAAGGTCAGCCCCTCCCACTCGGATCCACCGTCACGAACGAAGGCATCAATTTTGCCGTCTATTCACGTCATGCGACGACGGCATATCTCGATCTCTTCGACTCCCCCGATGCGACGACGCCAACTGTATCGTTCACACTCGACCCGAAACGGCACAAAACGGGCGACATTTTCCACATCTTCGTCGGAGGTCTCAAGCCGCGCCAAGTCTACGGTTGGCGCATGAATGGTCCATATCGCCCCATCCAAGGTCATCGTTTCAATCCCAATAAACTCCTCGTCGATCCATTTGCTCGCGCCATTTGTGGTCATTTCGACATGTACGACGACGATCTCTATGGATACGACAAGAAATCTGCCATGCGCGATCGATCGTTTTCGTCGACGTCGAGTGCACATGCTTGTGCAAAGTCCGTTGCCGTCGAAAGAGCGCCATTTGGCTGGGATGTCGATATTCGCCCGCGCTATGCGCTCTCCGAAAGCGTCATCTACGAATGCCACGTAAAAGGAATGACGATGCATCCGTCGTCGATGTCGGCGCACCCTGGCACATATCTCGGGCTCATCGATAAGATCCCACATCTCAAAGAAATGGGCATTACCGCCATCGAACTGCTTCCCGTCGCAACCTATAATGCCCAAGAGCCCCCGACGCTACGCGATCCCGATACGGGCAAATTCCATACAAATTATTGGGGCTACGCGACGATCGGCTTCTTTAGCCCGTATCAGGGTTATGCCGCAAACTCCACCCCCGGCGCAGCTGTCGAAGAATTCCGAACCATGGTCAAAGCCTTTCACGAGGCACAAATCGAAGTCATCCTCGACGTCGTTTTCAATCACAGTGGCGAGGGCAACGAATGCGGTCCGACAATAGCATTTCGAGGGCTCGATAATGCCATCTATTATATGTTGGGATCGCGCGGCAAATACGCAAATTACACTGGCTGTGGCAATACGATGAATTGCAATCATCCCGTCATGAAAGACCTCATCATCGAATGCCTCCGCTATTGGATAGTCGAGATGCACGTCGACGGATTCCGCTTCGACCTCGCCACGATTCTCGGGCGTTCAAACAAAGGCGAATGGATTAACGATCCGAATCTCGGCCTGCTTTCCGATATTGCCCAAGATCCCGTGCTCAGTGGTACAAAGCTCATTGCCGAGGCTTGGGATGCCGCTGGGCTCTACAAAGTCGGCGGATTTCCTGCTCCTTGGGCCGAATGGAACGGGAAATTCCGCGACGACGTTAGACGTTTTTGGACAGGCGCCGACAACACCGTCGTCGCCTTCGCACATCGAATTGCCGGCAGTCAAGACGTCTTCGACGATAAACCCGATACGACGCAAAGCATTAATTTCATCACGGCGCACGACGGTTTCACACTTCGCGACTTGTGCTCGTATTCAAAAAAGCACAATTTCAAAAACGGC
>SFMP01000201.1 GCA_004554395.1 Myxococcales bacterium
AGCCCAACGGGCGAAATAGGGCGATAAAAGCCCGTATTGAGCCCAACGGGCGAAATAGGGCGATAAAAGCCCGTATTGAGCCCAACGGGCGAAATAGGGCGATAAAAGCCCGTATTGAGCCCAACGGGCGAAATAGGGCGCCCCCCAAAAACAATCCCTATTCCCATAGATCTTTGAGGTCGAGGCCGGCGGCGTAGCCGTACGAGACGTATTGGTCGTAGCCGTAAGAAAATAAGCCAATTCGCTTGTCGGACCGAATGCTATGCGCTCCATCTTCGACGCGTCGGTAGGCGGCACGATAGGAGCCGTCGCCGAACGTAAAAAATTCGTCGTCGGGGATGCGTTCGCCGTCGAGTGCGACCGTGGCGTCGTGTGGGGCGATAATCGTGATGTAGTCGTATTCGTACTTCGATGGTGCGAGGAATTGGTAGGTGGTTCGATATTGTTCGACGGGGACGCCGATGATGTAGGATGGGTCGCCTGTGCCGGCGGAATCGGGGCCTGCGACGCCCGTTTCGATGTCGTTTGGGTCGTTTTGGCTGACCATGAATTGGCCGACGAGGATGGGCTCGGTGGCGGAGATCGAGAAGCTGTCGCGTGTGAGGACGTCGAACCATTGGCCGGCGTTGAGTGTGATTTCAGAATCGTCGCGATTGAAAACGTTTGGAACGGTGCGCACGACGGTGCCGTCGACGCGAGCCATGATGCGCCACAAATCGCGTTCTTTGTTGCGTGGCTTGAGTTTGACGGCGTTATATTGTTTTCCCCAAGCGTTCATGGGGTATTGTTGATGTTCGATGTGGTCGGCGCAGCAGGTGACGGGTTCCGTTTCGGGGAGGCTGGTGGCCTCGACGCCGGCAAAAACGGCGATGAGATTGTCGGCGGTGACGAGCGTGCCCGTAGGGTCTTCGTCGACTTCGGATGTTTCGAGATTTAATGTATCGAATTGGTCGAGATAAAATGTTTGAATATCGCCGCGATTCATTGCAGAGATATCACGTTTATTTTTATCGAGTCCGCGCATGAATTTACACGATGCTTTAACTTCGACTTTCGTTTTCCCAGGTTGAGTGGCGACGATGGTCACGAAAGCATGGAAATTATCGTGAAATTGTTGACGCGCCATAATCATATAACTGAGCCCGAGCGCCGTCGTTGGAAATAGTAGCGATGCGTCGTTTGAATAGACTTGATAATTATCGAGAGGATTGAATTGCGCCGCCGTAATGGGGACATCGGATTTGATATAATAGGCGGTATCGGTAATCGTCGTATTGTTGACGCTATAGGCTCTAGTGCACGACGTGCCTTCGTAGCAATCGCTACTGGGCAAATAGACGGTGCGCACTTCGCCCGATGGGACTTCGAATGTAAACGTTCGCTTTATTGAATTGTCGCTTTTTGCATAGATTTCGACGTTTGCCGAGTATTGATCGTGTGTATTGCTCAAGACGACGGCGAAGGGTTGGCCTGCGGCGTCGTAGAAGCCGGCATCGATGGCATTGTCGAGGTCGACAGCCCAGTATTCGCATCCGATATAGCTCGCATTTTTATTCGATTGATCGCAAATCGATATACACTTTCCATTTTCACAAACGCTTTTTTCGAGGATATCGGTACATTTTTTGGCGTCGGTGAAGGCTGTGCCAGCTTCGTTGCACAACAATATCGTTTCGCTATCGAGGCAGTTGCCGGTGCCGGCTTCGCACCATCGGAGTTTGCACTGATTGTCGACGCATGTTTGATTATCGGGGCATGGATAATCGCCGATTTCGGTGCCTGCGGGGTTGCAACCGTGATATGTACCGTTTTCATTACACGATTCGATTTCGTTTGCTACACAGACGATCTTGCCGCATTTTCCGTCGTAGCAGTACTCACCGGCTTTGCAATATTCGCGTATGCGCTTGCCGTCGACGCAATGGACGACTTCGTTTGTCGAAAGGCAAGTATCGGCATTTGAATCGCATTTAGGATTCACGATATTGCCCGTATTGTCTTGGTCTTGGCCTGTATCTTTGCCCTCTTCGTCGGAGATATCGCACGACAGGATGGAAAGCGCAACCAAAAACGAGATGATATATATACTTTGAATGCGTTTTGACATCATCTAACCCACTATTGTTCGCGATTAATGTGATATATAGCCATCGATTCTGTATTTCGATTATCGCGGACGACGATGACGAGGCTATTGTCGCCGATGCGGATGGGAACATCGATAGAGACGCGAGCTTCGTTGCCTTCGACAATTTTATATTCGAGTTTTTCGACTTTGATTTTTAAATCGTCTTGCGTCCAAATATAAGCTTCGAAATGATTTAATCCGTCGTTATCGGTCAAGACGATATCGGCTTTGGCGCGATCGACGTTCATCGTATGGCTCAAATTCAAAAACTCGATTTGTGGGGCTGCCAAATGCGTATAACCGATGAAATCGGATGGTTGCTTGGGCGAGTTAGACTTTTTTCCGCGTTTGAGATCGGCGGATTTATCGGCAGGAATGAACCCGCATGGCTCAGCCCCACCTTCGCGCCAGCAAACGGCTCTATATGGCATTGGATTGGAATCGTCGGTTTCAACCTTTCGCACATCGACGACTTGATCGGATTTGAATTCGCCGATGGGGGGTTCGACGACGGCATTTTTTTGATTTTGGTCGTCGATGAGTTGAGCGAGTCGGTCGCCTTTTGCGGGAGTATTGAAATTGGGCCCGGCAATGACTTGAGTATCTTTTTTGACATTCCACGATTCAAATTCAACATTTTTTGGCGTGAAAACGTCGGCCGAGATGGGGAAGACGACATCTTGTTCGATCGACGAATCGAAGGCTTCGTCGGCGATCGAGAGTCGGAAGCTCGCCTCGTCGGGATTAAAAGGTTTATCGCGTTTAATGCGCTTCGAAGGTGGTTTTTGTGGTCGTTCTTTACTCACGTCAAAAGCGAGTTTGACGATTTGCGAGGCGCCTGGTGGGAGTCCGTCGATGGTGGCACTACCTTTAACGAGGAGCACGCCGCTGCCCGATTCATTGGCAATGTGTACTTTGACTTTTTTTGCCACGACATTGCCTTTATTTTCGACGCGCACATACATATCGACGGATTCGCCGCGCGACAGTCTACCGTCGGCGTTTCCGCGTCTGACGTCGTCGATCCAATAGGCATAGTTAAACTTTGGGCGTTCGGTTTGTATTATTTTCGCTCTAAACGATGAATGGCTCAGGGCAGTTTCGGCATTTTTATAGAAATTGACGACGACTTTATCGTCGCGAGCCGACATCGATTTTGGGATTTTAATGCGAACTGGCCATTCGCGGGTTGCCCCTGGAGCGATTTTGCCGAATGCAAATTCGCGTTCGTCGAATGCAATATTATTCGACGACAAGACAGCCGACATTTGGCTCAAGCTACCGTTTTCGCATGTATTTTTCACCCACATGGTGAGTGGTCGTTCGACGCCGTCGGCGTGGAATTCGAGGGTTTCGCCCATTTTGACTTGTGCGTCGTCGTATTTCAAACCCCATTCAAATCGATTGCAATCGGAGTCAATAGGAGCCCAATCGATGCCGAGTTTTTTGAAAGCGATGGCGAGCGATTTGATATAATCGTCGTGTTGTTTTTCGAAGAATGGTGCCGATTGCATGAGGATTTCTGCGGCGTCGTTAGATTTGGCTTGAGCGAGGTAACGGCGGGCGAGGTCGATTTCGTCGTCGGGTGTATAATCTTCGGTCGAACGGAGATCGAATTTTGAAAGTCCGAGTTCTTTGGCGCGTTTTTCGTCGTCGACGTTTTCACGATATATATAATGTAGAGATTGTGCAACGGTTCGCGTCGTCGTTTTATCGCTGTGTAGGGATTGTTCGAGCGAGCTTTCGCGGCGAGCTCTTTGACTTTCCATGAGGCTGAGTGCGTCGGATTCGACGTAGCTGGCGACGAGTTCGATATCGGGCACGATGCCGACGCCTTGAATCGATATATCGCCGGGGGTGAGATATTGCGCCGATGTAATTTTAATCGCGCTGCCATCGGGATTATCTTTGAGGATTTGTACACTACCCTTTCCGAAGCTACGTTGCCCGATGATCGTGGCGCGGCGATGGTATTGGAGTGCGCCTGCGACGATTTCGGAGGCCGAGGCGCTGCCGACGTTGATCAATACGGCGATGGGGTAATCGATATGGGCGCCGTCGCGGCGAGCTTTTGTCGATTCTTTCGTCGCCGGCGTAGGGCCCTCGACCGAGACGATCGTTTCGTTGCGCTTGAGGAATAATTCGGCGATTTCGATCGATTGGTTGAGTAGCCCGCCTGAGTTATTGCGCAAATCGATGATGAGGCCGCGCATGGATTTTGTATCTTTGCCAAACGACGACGCGAGCGACGATAGATGCGTTACAACTTCTTGTGCCGTCGTTTGATCGAAAGATTTAATTTTAATATAACCGATTTTATCTTTTACAAAAGCATGAGAAGTCACACTTTTGACGCGTATGACTTCACGTATCATTTCAATCGGACGAGGTTCGATCCATCCACGTCGTTTGACGTATATCGTCACGGGAGTGCCGGCATCGCCGCGAAGTCGATCGACGGCATCTTGCAGGGGCATGTTTTCGGTCGATTCGTCGTCGATGCGCACGATGACATCGCCGGCTTTGATGCCCGCTTTCCAAGCGGGTGCGCCTTCCATGGGCGAGATGACGACGAGATTTTCGTCGCGCACGCCGACGACGAAACCGCAACCGGCAAAGCCGCCGTTGCCCGTCATGACGTCTTCGAATGCGTAGGGTGGCAATAAATTCGTATGCGGATCGAGGGTGCTAAACATGCCGTTTATCATGGCATATTCGAGTTCGTCTTCGTCTTTTGGCTCGATGAGATTGGCGACGACGAAGTTGAAGACGGATTCGGCCGTGCCATAGGAACGCGACAGCGAAGTTGCCTGGCTCAAATCGAAGTCGCGCGTCTTCGTGCCGACGCGGACTTGGACGGAGGTCGGTTTGTCGTCGATGCGCTTGTCGAAATGCGCAACGACTTCGGGTACCATATTTTGGAGTGCATCGATGGCGTAGGCGGTCATCTTCTGCCAATCGATGCGGGCTGGCTCGACGTATCGGGCGTTTAAGAAGATGAGGGCAAACTGCATGAGTCTGAGCTTTTTGGGATTGAGATCGTCGTCATTTGCCGCCGCCTTGACCTCTATTTCGGGCTTATCGATGGCGGGCTGTTGCCCATTTGCGCCCCATTGGCATCCGGCCAAGAAAAGCGCTACCAATCCCATACTCCAAACGATTTTTCGATCCATGCCTACCTCGTCGTCGACGTCGATGCCACTGCCGGCACCGCACTCGTTGCGCATTATGGCATAAAAGGATCGATTTTTCGATACTTTAGCATCAATAGCCGGGGGCTACTCGCGCACCTGACCTCACCCCCGACCTATCGGCCCCCCACTCCATAAATGGAGAGGGGGAATAGACGGAGGAAAAACCGCCAATTACTGGGGATTAGCGGGAGCTTCGGCGTTTTCTGCGCCCTTTTCAGCGTCGATTTTTGCCGCCTCGAGTTCGGCAAAGCGGGCAGAAATCTCGATGCGATAGTCGCACAAATAATGTCGATAATCGGGCGACATGACGGCTTCGGGGATGGCGGGGGCGATGAGTCCGAGGATCGTTTCGATGGCGGGCGTTTTGCATTGCCATTGGAGCGGTGTGATTTCGGTAATGTAGGCGGGTTTATCGGGGGCTTCTAGACGAAAGCTCAGGGTATCCATGATATCAATGGTGCGCCCATTTCCATAGACTGAAAATTCATAGGGTGAATCTGGTCCGACCTGAACTTGCGCATAGCTACCCGAAGATTTGAGCACCATTAAAGGTTCACTCATGAAAAAGACTCGGGTGTTGGGGGTATCGCTTTTGATCGTCACTCGGCCATACATGCCGTATGGGTTTTCGGAGACGTGTTTGTAGAGCGAGCGCGCGGCATCGGTTGCCGAATCGGGCAAATTGGCGCCTTGGGCTGGGTCGAGTCCGACATCTCGGAACATATCGGGGTGTAGAGCCATATTTTGGGCGACGAGTTTTGGCACATCGGGCTCGGCGACGACGGCTAATTTGACTGCCGCGCTATATCGCTCGCGGAAGGCGATTTCTCTAAAGACCGACCATTCGCATGGGTCGACGTCGGCGATGCGAGCCAATTGCGAGCATTGTTCGACGCGCGGCGCGTTATCGGGCTCGAGGACGATGCGTTTGAAAGCCTTTTGTAGCGGGTTTCCGCTTGGCGACTGGCTTGGGAACCAATCGTAATAGGCGACGCTGCGCTTGAGCGTTTTGAATCCCTCGGCGGCAAAGCTGAAGTGCAAGATCGTATCTTCTTTGATGGGGAGATTTCGGATCCAAGTCGATTCGCGGGCGCGGAGCTCGGTATAGGCTCCGTCGGGGGTCTTTGCATAGAGGGCTTTGCCGTCCATCGAAATCGCCACGTATGGCGGCAACGATTCGAGGAAGGCGATATCGGCGTATTCGATGCGGTCGCGCCGCGCCTTTTCTTTTTCGAGTTCTGCATCGTGTTTTGCAATGGCGAGTTCGGACTCGCGGAGGTCGACATATCGATAGAAGAGGACGTAGGTGGCGACGATAGCACCGACGACGGCGATGGCGATGGCAATGACGACGTAAGGTCGGATTCCAGTTTTCGACGCGTCGGAATCGATGGCACCGCGGCTGGCTAGGGGTTTATCGAGTCCGAGTTTGGCACAAATCGCTTCGTGGTCGGCGCGCAATTGATCGAGTGCGTCGATCGCGCGTGATGGGGCTTGTGTAGGGTCTTGTTTTGCCGACTCGGGCGCAGTCGCCGAATTATTTTCGATATTATTGTCGGATATGATATTTTCTTCGTTCACTTGCCGATTACCCCGTTGCCAATTTGCTTGATTTGGTCGATGCCGTGGCTAATATCGCGAAGCGCCCGGCGACCGTAGATGGGGGTGCACGGTACAGAATCTTTCGTTTTTGTACAAGCTAATGTTCGCCAGCTAGCGGTAAAAGGCGAGCACGACCGCCCGAAAATAGCGCGCGTATGCCGCCATAGCGCCACACGGCGCGGCGCCATAGCGCGCTGGCGCGCCGTATTGCGTAGCGATAGGCGCGCTGCGGAGGCGTATTGCCGCTTGCGGCAATAGCCGTAGCCCCCCAAAATCATCAATGGTGGGCGTTGACTCAAACACCGACTATAAAGGAAAATAAGATGTATATTGGAGCGCATTTGTCGATATCGAAGGGTTTTCGTGCGATTGTCGAGGAGGCGAAATCGATCGACGCGAATACGTTTGCGTTTTTTTTGAGGAATCCGCGTGGCGGTGCGGCGAAGACGATCGATGCGCGCGACGTGGCCGAGGCGCGGGAATTGATGGCGGCGCATGGGTTTGGGCGGCTGGTGGCGCATGCGCCATACGTTTTGAATCCGTGTGCGGCGAAGCCCGAATTGCGGGCATTTGCGCGCGAAACGATGATCGACGATTTGCACAGACTGGCGGCGTTGCCGGGGAATTATTACAATTTTCACCCGGGTTGCCACGTGGGGCAAGGGGCCGATGCGGGGATTGCGTTGACGACGGAGTTTTTGCGCGAGGTTTTGCCCGAGGCGGGGGAGACGACGGTTTTGATCGAGGCGATGGCGGGCAAGGGGACGGAGATTGGGCGGACGTTTGACGAGCTGGCGCGGATGTATGACGGCGTTGGTGATGCTTCGCGTTTGGGCGTTTGCCTCGACACGTGCCACATTTGGGATGGCGGTTACGACGTGGCCGAGCATCTCGACGACGTGATTGGTGCGTTCGATGCGGCAGTTGGAATCGAACATTTGCGGGCGATTCACCTCAACGATTCGATGAATGCATTGGGGGCGCATAAAGACCGACATGCACGTATTGGCGAGGGCCATATAGGGTTTGAAGCGCTTTTGCGCGTGGTGAAACACCCGAAATTGGCGGGTTTGCCGTTTATTTTGGAGACGCCAAACGACATCGATGGATATCGCCGCGAAATAGCGATGTTTCGTGCGAGAAATTAGCGTAGAGGTTAGTTGAAAAAGGTCGTCGCTTGTCGTATAAGGCGCGACGTTCGGGCAGTTTGCCCGATTTTTTTGCGATTTTTTCGTTTTGGAAGGTATTGACACATGGAAATCAAACGACCTGTACGCGTGCGATTCGCGCCATCGCCCACGGGTTTTATGCATCTCGGAAATGCGCGTACAGCGCTTTTTAACTGGCTTTTTGCTCGCCATCACGGGGGCGAGTTTATTTTGCGCATCGAGGATACCGACCGCGAACGCCATACCGAGGCAGCGGTTCAGGTTATCTATGACAGTCTAAAATGGATGGGATTGAACTGGGATGGCCCGGTTTTGCGCCAGTCGGAGCGATTGGGGATATATCACGAAATCGCCGAGCGTTTGATTGCCGAGGGCAAAGCTTATCGTTGCACGTGCACGCGCGAAGAGCTCGAAGCGAAAAAAGAGGCGATGAAGGCGACGGTGAATCGCACGTGTTATGACCGAACGTGCCGCGAAAAGAATTTGGGTCCCGATTGTGGGACGCATGTCGTGCGTTTTAAGATGCCGCTCGAGGGCGAATCGACGTTCGACGATATGGTTCAGGGCAAGATAACGAAGCGTTATGCCGATCTCGACGATTTCATCATGATTCGTTCGGATGGGATGCCGACGTATCAGTTTGCCGTCGTCGTCGACGATTTGGCATTGAAGATTACGCACGTGATTCGCGGTGCCGATCATATCGATAACACGCACGATCAGATTGCGCTTTATCATGCGTTGGGCGAGGAGCCGCCTGTATTTGGCCATGCACCGCGCATCGATGGTTTGTCGAAGCGCAAAGGTAGCCCATCGGTCGAATACTATCGCGAGGAGCTCGGTTTGTTGCCCGAAGGTTTGAACAACTACATCGTCCGCTTGGGCTGGTCGCACGGCAACGACGAAATCTTTACGACAGAGCAATTGATCGAATACTTCGATGCCGATGCGATAAATCAGGCCAATGGCGAATTCGACGAAGAAAAGCTCAAATGGGTCAACGAGCAGCAATTGCGCCTCGTATCGCTCGACAAGCTCGCACAACACGTTTTGCCGATTTACGAGAAACACGGCGTGCATTTGGACCACGACGAATGGCTCGACAAATTGCTCGAAATGATGCGCAAACGCGCCCATAACCTCAACGAAATCGTGACCGACAGTTTGTTCGTGTTCCGAGCGCCCAAGTCGTATGACGAAGCGAGTGTTTCGCGCCATTTTGGCGAATCGACGCCAGACGTGTTGGAGAGTTTGGCGGCTGAGATATCGGCAGTTGAGACGTGGGACGAGGCTTCGATCGAGGCTGCGTTTACGCGCGTTGCCGAAATGACGGGGCTGAAGATGGGCAAGATAGCCCAACCGGCTCGCACGGCTATCGTCGGGATTGCCCAATCACCTGGGATCTACGAAGTCGTTTGGTTTGTCGGCAAAGACGAGACGATCCGCCGACTCCAAAGAGCCGCCGATTTTATCCGCACGCGCTGAGAATTTATCGTGGCGCATTGACTTCGTTCTTGACGCAGAGAGGCATTGTCGTATAAGATCTTTGCGTCAATTCCCTCGATTGGGAATATTGGAGTCGGATGTTTGCCGTCGACGCGGCGCGTCGACCCAGCGGTGGCGCATTCGCTTCGCCACCGAATACATACAACGAAAATTATTCTTCGATTGTCGAACTAAAGAGAATACTCTTTCGGAAGATCCGATTTTTTTGATTCGAAATGCACGATTTAACGGGTTTAACGGGATCGTTGCACATTTCGACGACATACGCTTCGTTTACAGCAAGGCGCAAAGCGGTTTACCGCTAGGTGTGGTGGTATAGATGGCCGTTTTTTTGCGCACCGAGACCGAAGTCTTTGTGTGCGTGTTTGCGCATTTGCAATCGTATCTTGGCATTGAGCCGAGTTGCGATGTTGATTGGCCAGATGGATTGTGAGTAAAGCGAAAGAAACTGCGCGTGAGCCGAGTCCGATTCACGCGACCTTTGTCACGCGACGCAATGCGCCGTCGGATGGGTTTTTGTTTTTGTGGGGTCCCGACGACACGCCCGAGACGGATTGGCTTGGTCAATTGCGCCGAATAGGATTGACGGGGATACCGTCGTCGCGACTTTATCCGGCGCAGGCGCGTCTGTTTTTGCCGGCGCGCGACGGGCGATATCGCATCGATACAGTTTCGGGGCGAGCATTGCGCATGGGCGATGCCGTGCGCGTGCTGGCGACGGCGTCGTTTGCACAGCCCAAACGCGACACGCGCAATAAGCGCAAAAAAGCCCCTTGTCCATCGATTATCGCTTGGAGCTGTGTTGCCAAATTTTCGCTCGAACTCATCGCGCGTGCGGCATTTATCCCGACGCTCAAGACGAATGGGCACAATCTCTATGCCGTCTGGCAAGCTGCCATCGAAAACTCGGTCGATATCGGGCGAATCCGCCAACTCGCTTCGCTCATGCCGATTTGCGCCCATGCGCTCTATAGCATTCCACATAATCGATGGGATAAGGCCAATAAACTCGGATCGAAGCGGCGCAAACCGACGATGATGTGGCACCCCGAAGCACTCGTGCGAGCCTTTATCGATGCAGCGATCGATTCATTCGTGCGATCGACGAAGCTCCCCGACGACGTCGCCACCCAAACACACGCCGCACGAGAGTCGTTGCGATTGCTCGAACGCCCCAAGGCCTCGATGCCACTGATCGAAAAACTCGTGCAAGAATACCCGCAGAATTTCGATGCCATCTGCGAACAAAATGAACACTACGACGATGAAAAGCCCATTTCGCACGATCAGCGCCCGAAAATCGTTCGCTACGACGACGACGATTCGGCACTCCCGTGTTTTGGCGACGATTCGTCGATTGGGCTACCGCGAGCCGTCAACTTCGACAATCAAGCCCAACTCCCGTTCCTCAAAAACGGCCTATATGCGCGCCCGCGTACTTTGCCCGACTCGATTTCGATCGAAGAAAACGGAAGAATAAGCGAAGATCCTGCAAACGAAGGCGTCGATCTTCGAATTTCGCGCGAAGATCTCGTCTCCTTGCGACGACATACGCCGCAAACGAACATTCGCCAAACCGATTGCGATATTCTGCGCACTTCGCACGACGACCTAGCTGCTTTGCGACATGCCTCTCATCGAGATGAGATCGATAACGATAATGCCGATAACCCGCGCATTTCGCGCGAAGACTTGGCGGCATTGCGCCGACAAGCGCAACAAAAGGCAAATATCGGCAACCCAAACGACGACAATTCGCGCGAAGATTTGGCGGCATTGCGCCGACATGCGCTACGACGCGCCCAAATGCCCGATCCTTTCGATTCGCATCCCGTCGATTTGTCGAATGAATACGAGCTACAAGACGTCGTCGAATGCGATATGCCCGATCTCGACGACATCTTATCGAGCGCCGGACCGTCGGCGGCAACGGCGAAATACAGTTCGGCGAGCACGAATAATGCGGCAAGATTTGGCAAAAAGAACGAAGAAAATTCGCTATTTTCGAGCAGAATCGAAGATAACGCCATAAATCGGCGCAATATTCGCGCCGTCGATGGCGAGCATTTGTCGAAGCATAGCGACATCAACGAGTCGGCTTCGTTTGGGTTCCGAACGCCGAGCGAAACGATAAACGCGTCGAATCAAGTCGATCCGGCGCCCAAAGCCGCATCGGAATTCGATTTCTTCGACGACGATGAGAATGCGCAGACGTTGACAAAAGCCCCAGAATCGCCGCTCGATATATTCGACAGCATCGAACCGATCGACGAAATCGAGGGAATCGACGATATCGAGGCACTATCGGACGAGCCCCAAGCTACGCCATATTCGCCGACCGAGGCATTTTTAGCGACGCATCCGATCGACGAATCGACGCCTTCGCAGCTGCCGCTCAATGCCTCGAATTTGCCCGATACGGGGCTAGAATCGCAGAGCGAAGTGTCGATTGGCTTCCCCGTCAAGATGACACAAGACCAGATGCGCAAGCTCATGCCGATGAAAGAGTTCGTCTATACGACGCCGCAAGAGCTCGATGCGATACCGCGCTGGGAAAGCCGATGGATCGATGCGCTACTCGATAAAAAGACGCATTCTCGCATTGACTATCACCTCGACGACCCCGATCTCGTCGACTCGATTACATCGTGGTTAGCGCCGATGCACGATGCCGATGCGGCCGAAGACGTCGATGCGCATGCCGGATTCTGGCTCGAAGCCCCGACGGCTGAAAGCGGAGATTTTTGGTTTCTTCGCTACATGCTCGTGGCCATCGAAGATCCTTCGATCGCCATTCGTGCAGGGCTCGTCTTTTCGATTGGGACCGAAAAGCTCCGAATCGATCGTCATTTTTTCGACAATCCACAAGAGCAACTGCTGGCAGATTTGGGCAAGGCGGCACCATTTTTTGAACCGATTAAAAAGAGCCTCGAGCAATCGAAGCCCGAGGGCGTCTTTCTCGACGTCAAGCAAGCGTGGACGTTTATTTCGGAGGTCAGCCCCATACTCTATTCGTCGGGATTCGACGTGAGATTGCCCGAACAGCTCACCGATCAAGGATCGCGGCGTCTACGAGCCCGTTTCCGCATTCGCGACGCCTCGCAGAGCGACGCGGCGCGTGGTCACTTTGGATTGACCGAAATTGCGGGTTTCCAATGGGAAGCCGCCCTTGGCGACGAAGTCGTTTCGGCCAAGGAATTTCACGAAATCGTCGCCCTCAAACAACCCCTCGTACAATGGCATGGGGAATGGGTACTCGTCGATCCGGTTCAATTGCGCGATATCGAATTGCTCATCGATCAAAACGAGACGCAAGGCGTCATATCGCGATTCGACGCCATCAACCGAGCTTTGACGGGCGTCGCCGACCCGAATTCGCCCAATTCCAACATCGAAGTCGTCGTCGAGGGCAAGATCGCCGATATCTTGTCGCGATTGACGAAAGAAGACATCACCGATATGACGCTCAAGGCGCCCGATACGTTCTGCGGGACACTGCGCCCGTACCAAGAACGCGGCGTCGCTTGGCTATCCTACCAGTCGCGACTTGGGCTCGGATGCTGCCTCGCCGACGACATGGGCTTGGGCAAGACGATACAGCTCATTTGCCACATTCTACACATGAAAAAGCGATCGCCCTCGGATCGTCGCGGCATATTGCTCATTTGCCCGATGAGCGTCGTCGGGAACTGGAAGCGCGAATTTGCTCGCTTTGCGCCATCGGTTCACGTCGTCATCCACCACGGCAACGATCGCGCCCAATGCACCGAAGATTGGCTCAAAAATCTCGAAATTCCCGGCACCGTCGTCATTACGACATACGGACTCATCCATCGAAATGCCGATTTCCTCTATACACACCGTTGGGCGATGATCGCCCTCGACGAAGCACAGGCGATTAAAAACGCCTCGAGCAAGCGATCGATATTGGTGCGCGAGCTACAAGCCGATTTCCGCGTCGCCCTCACGGGAACGCCTATCGAAAACCGACTCTCCGAGCTCTGGTCTATCTTGGACTTCCTCAATCCGGGGCTCTTGGGCACGCATACGCGATTCCAAAGGCTCTATGGGGTGCCCATCGAGCGCAATAACGACGAAAAAGCCAAAGAACGACTCCGAAACGTCGTCGCACCGTTTATCCTCCGACGCGTCAAATCCGACCCACAAATCATCCAAGATCTGCCCGAAAAGATGGAGAACAAGATATTTTGTTCGCTCTCGCGCGAGCAAGCTACGCTCTATCAAGCCCTCGTCAACACGACGATGGAAAAGATCGAACACGCCGAGGGGATTGCCCGACACGGACAAATACTCGCTTTGCTCACTCACCTCAAACAAATCGTCGATCACCCTGCCCTATTCCAAAAGGCATCGTCGAAATCGCCCGATCGTTCGGGCAAGATTTTGCGGCTCATCGACATGCTCGAAACGATCATCGAAAACGACGAACGCGCTCTCATCTTTACGCAGTTCAAAGAAATGGGCGATCTCCTCGTTCCCATTCTCCAAGATGCTTTCGATCTCGAGACGATTCCCTTCTTGCACGGCGGACTCACGGCTAGCCAACGCGACGCCCTCGTCGCCGACTTCCAATCGCCCGATGGGCCCCCCATCTTCATCCTATCGCTCAAAGCAGGCGGCACAGGGCTCAATCTCACCGCCGCCTCGCACGTCTTCCACTTCGATCGCTGGTGGAATCCCGCCGTCGAAGATCAAGCGACCGATAGAGCCTACAGAATTGGGCAAAATAAAAACGTCCAAGTCCATAAATTCCTCACGCTCGGAACGCTCGAAGAAAAAATCGACCTCATGCTCGAAGAAAAGAAAAACCTCTCCGATGCTATCGTCGACGCCTCGGGCGCTTGGGTCTCGCAACTCGATGCCGACGCACTACGCGAACTCTTCACCCTTAGCTCGGAGGCCATGATCGATGAAAACGCATGATAACAAAGGGATCTTGTCGACGGGCATACCCATCAATACAAACGATAAAGCCAAATCGTGCGATAAATCGACTCCCGATAACCCGCCCGAAGTCGCCGCCGCGCTCCGACTCAATCGCGTCGTCGATATGTCGTCGATCGCACGACACCCCAAGGCAAACAAATCTACTCCACCTAAACAAAACAATCCAAAGACATCCAAAAAAACGCCTTCGTCGGATTCAAACGCCAAACAAACCCATCACATCAACGACAAAGACGCGACGGCACAAACGCGAAATCGGTTTAATAAATCCCAAAGCCAACCCAATAATCACCGAATTTTAAGCCAACAAAACGCAGCTCAATCGAATAATACGCCCCAAAATGCGGCGTCTCCGCAATATTCTACACAGCGCCGTATCGTCGCCAATTTGCCCACTTCGAACGCCACAACGGGCGACAAAGACAAGCCAACGAAGCTATTGCACAGCACAAAGCCGCAAGCGCATGCGATCTACGACAAGCCCGAAAAGCAATTCGTCGCTCCGCCTGCGCCCAAGCCCGCCGAACCGACCAGAATCTACGAAGAAATCGCGCCCAAGCCTGCGCAAGTAGACCCCAACCCAGAGCCACAAGAAGCCAAGACGGCGCTCAAAAAACACGCCGTTCGCGTGGCGTTAAAACCCGTTGCCAAAAAAGATCGCACCGTCGTCCATGCGACGAAGATCCACAAACACGTCGTCAAGCACAACGACGTCGTCGCCACCACCGCCCGAGCGCTTGCAACGGCTCACGCCGACTCGCTTAAAATCGAACAATCGCTCATGCTCCAATCGTGGCATGCTTGTCTTTGGTGCGATGCCATTACCGATATGAGCCAAGCCGTCGTCGACAGCCTCCCGAATTCGATTCCGCTCGTCTCGGCTGGGCTCGTCAACAATATCTGCGTCACGCCGGGATGTCTCGAGGCGACGATATTCGATCAAGTCGTCTCGATCGAGTTGCGTCAATTTGCTCAAGGTCAATGGCGCAACGTCATCGCGATGCTTTCCGATCGCGCGATATTTACGACATCGCTCCTCAACGGCGAGCTCCCGCAAGGCATCGTCGACATCTTCAAGCAAGCATCGCTATCGCTGTTCCCGACGAAATTGCGCGAATTTACATTCCACTGCAATTGTCGAACGTTGGTGGCGCCTTGCGAGCATGCTTGTGCATTGCTCATCGCATTTGCGCAGAAATTAGAAGAAGATCCGTTTAACATGCTCACTTTGCGCGGCATGACGCGAGAAAATTTGCTTTCGATGATTCGCAGTGCGCGTTCGGATCAAATCGTCGATGAAAAGACAAAATACCGCATTTCTTATGAACTTCCTGCACAAAGCGTATCTTTTGCCGACTTTTATTCGCCGCGCGATTCGCGCGATGGACACGAAAACATCGACGACATCAATTTCCACATTTCGTATTCGCCGGCGACGATTCTTCGTCGCCTGGGGAATCCGGCGATTTGGCATGCGCCGATGTCGGTAGAATCGATACTTCAGCCAATCATCGAGGCGGCGGCGCGCGAAGCCGAGATGCTCGGGCAATGCGAACACTACGAAATCCCAGTCCCCGACACGCAAAAAGTCGTTGGCAAGCCATTGAAAGTACAAGTGGTTCAGACCCCACCGACGAGCCGTGCGCCGCGCAATTCAGCCAACAGCCGCGACAAGATACCCGACATGGGATTTGTCGAAGATGCGATCGATCCGGCTATCTTAGCCGACTTGAGCGATGATCCGATCCATGCTGCGAAAGATATTTATCGCTGGCTTCTCACGCGCGGAGCGTCGGATATCCGGACGCTTGCGCGTCGGACGCGTTTGAACAAGACGACAATCGAAGCGTTTTTGAATGCGTTTCGGGCGAAGGGTATTGTGGTGCAAGAGGTCATTGGGGATCGGGTGAAATTTTCTCTTAATCTCTAATCTTTTAGAGCAAAGAAAACGCGCGAAGCGCAAAGAAAACGCGCGAAGCGCAAAGAAAACGCGCGAAGCGCAAAGAAAACGCGCGAAGCGCAAAGAAAACGCGCGAAG
>SFMP01000202.1 GCA_004554395.1 Myxococcales bacterium
AGAGCACCCAATCGTGTGAACGATTCATCGAATCTATTGTCTACTACGCCTACGCCAAGGCATCGGAGTATTCTTCCGTCATCCAAGGAGCTGCCACTATTGCATGCGGCGATCAAGGGCTCGGACAACTCGACACTTTAGTCGTGGAATCACTCGACAAAGTTCAGGCAGGTAAATTTACAATAGCCACGAACCCCGAGAATCCCTGCATCCTTTTAGACGATGGTGCATCGAGTTATCAACGCATCGGCGATATATCGGCAGAGACCAAAGTCGATATATTTAATGTCTATGACGTTATCACGAAGAAAGTTGAAACAAAGCGTTGCCGTTGGAATTTCGACCTCACCAAAAATTACACGGCAATCGGTCTTTTCCACGCCACGCGTAAACAATAATCCTCATCCCTAATCCACATCGCTAAGCCCCTGCCCCGTGCAGGGGCTTTTTTTATGATTCTCCCATCGCCCTCGATGCGCTCAAATTGGCGTTGCCCAATCGATCAAATCTATTGTAATAACGGGTGCCCGTGTCGATCGCTCAAATCGATCTCCACGCCAAGGCATGCGTTCGACAGATTACGACATTCGGTTATGGAAACACTCACTTTTCGAGATATCGCCAAGCGCGAAAACGTCAAAACGTGCGACTATGTGCTCAACACAAACGGCATACGGAGCTTGGAATTTGGCGCGTTCTTTTTATTCGTCATTGCGGCGGGCATTTATCCCGCGACGCAATTCGATCCGTGGGGATGGATCATCGTCTCGGTCGTATTTGCCATAGCTGGCATCGCCATTCTCATCATCGCCCAATACTGGCGACTATTTGCCAAACGAGCCATTCTGGCATACGACAACGCCAATCTCTATGTCGGCAACGATCGAAACCACATTCGTTCCATTCCTTGGGCATCGCTCGACGTCGAATCGGCTGGGCTAAAAGATCCAAAATCGGGTGCCGATCTCAAGATGACGATCGACGGCGAATCGGTTCGCGTGCGATTGTTTACGGCTTTCGTCTGCATTCCGCATTTCGACGAAGTCTTGGCTGTCATTCTCACGCATATCCAAGAAAACGCCAAAGCCCAACGCCCTAGCTCAAAACGGAGCAAGTCGTAATGGATCCGCACATTTCGATCGAACGCGAATTTCGGTCTCAAGGCTTCGAAGGTTGGCTCTTGGGGTGCGATGAAGTCGGCCGCGGTCCCCTCGCCGGGCCCGCGACAGTCGCTTGCGTCGCATTTCCCATCGATATCGATTGGCACGATCCATTCTATGCCCTACTCGACGACTCGAAAAAACTCACCGAAAAAAAGCGCCGTGCCATCGTCCCCGAAATCGAGCTTCGCGCCGCCGCCTTTAGCGTCATCGATATCACGCCGCGCGAAATCGACGAACGCAATATCTTGCAAGCATGCCTTTGGGGCATGAAACGCGCTTCGCTCGCCGTCATTTCTGCATTAAATTCCCCCGAAGCCAAAGATTTCCATATTTTAGTCGATGGAAACAAAACAATTCCGAATTTCGACTATTCCCAAACGGCTTTTATCAAAGGCGATGCGCGTTCACTTTCGATTGCCGCCGCCTCGATACTCGCCAAAGTCCATCGCGACGATCTCATGGTCGCCTACGATCGACAATACCCAGGCTATGGATTTGCCAAAAACGTCGGCTACCCTACGGCCGCGCACCGGGCGGCACTTGCAGAGCTCGGTCCAACGCCCATCCATCGGCAATCGTTTCACGTCAAAAAGTGACCATTTCTATTCGAATCGCACGCGACGAAGCACATCGTCGATGACTTCATCGACTGTCGTCGCCGACGACGACGTTTCGATGCGGTGGTTGAGAGCATAACGGGCGATTTGCGCGACGTCGTCGGGGCAAACGTAATCGCGCTTGTTCATAAAGGCATGGCCTCGAGCAGCATGTAACATCATCACGCCCGCTCGAGGGCTTGCGCCATAGACGACTTGCGCATGTTCGCGCGTCGCACGCACGATTTGCGTAATATAGCGCCCGACAGCAGGTGCGACATATATGGCATCGATAGCCGCTTGGATCTCCTTAAAATCTTTCGGCGATATGACGGGGTCGATGACGCGAAGCGGTTTGGCTGCCTGCATAATCACTCGTTCCTCTTGCTCCGCGCTCGGATACGACAACCTTATGCGAAACGCAAACCGATCGAGCTGGCTCAATGGGAGCGAATAGACGCCACGTTCGTCGATCGTATTCTGTGTGGCAATGACGAAAAAAGGCGTTTGTAGCATATACGTATTCCCATCGACCGATACTTGGGCTTCCTGCATCGCCTCGAGAAGTGCACTCTGCGTCCGCGCTGGCGCGCGATTGATTTCATCGGCAAACAACACATTCGTAAATATCGGGCCTTCGATAAATTTGAAATCGCCCGTCGCCATGTTGTAAATACTCGACCCCGTAATGTCCGACGGCATGAGATCGGCGGTAAATTGCACACGCGTCATCTTCGCATCGACGGCTTGCGCCAAAGCGCGAGCCAATGTCGTCTTGGCGAGTCCTGGCAATCCCTCGATCAAAACATGCCCCCCCGTCAGCAGGGCAATGACCAAGGCATCGACGTCGGCTTTTTTTCCGATATATACTTTCGATATTTCATCTTCGAGTCGCTGGCACAAATCGACATTCATCTTCACCTCTCCCAAACCGATACTTCATCGTTTAGCTCGCATCGACGAAATACATGCGAGCTGTATGGCACACTTTATACGACGAAATGATCAAATTAAACCAAATTCTCGGCGCTATTCTCATCGCAACGGCGAGTGCCGTCGCGCCAAACCATTGCTTAGGCGACGAAATTTGGGTCTTATCGCATACGCGACTATTGGCGCCATCGCTCCCCTACCACGACGGCACCATCGCCATCCAACTCGTCGACGACGCCAATACGCCCATTCCAAACGCCCATCTATCGTTCGAACTCATCCCCAGCTCGGGCGATCGACTCCAAACGACCGCCATCACAAACGCTTCTGGCCTCGCCATGGCGCATATCGACCTTGTCCCAGGCATATATCGCTTCACGGCGACGTTTGGCGGCAACGATATCTATGGCGAATCGTCGACTTCGTTCGATCTGCGCACCTCATCGTGCAAGCCAAACGCCAACATATCATTTCCAATCGGATCGGTTGCCATCCCGCCAAATCGTTTCGAAGCAACGCTCACGCGAACCGATTGCCTCGATCGTTCGACGACTTGGATCGCATCTGCGGGCGACGAATCTCAACGAATCACACTCAAACCCGGTGTCGCATCGGCAAATATATCACTCACGCCCGAGCCTTCAGGCGAAGGCGTCGCGACGATCGAAGCGAGCACCATTGAATCCTTCGATATCGAATATGAATCGATACAAAGCCAGTTTTTTGTATTAAATTCAGAAAATCACATCTTCTGCGAATATCATTTCAATTATCGCCAGATTCATCTGAGATGCGACATTCCCACTGCTCTCGCCCAATGGCTCGGCGATCGCAAAGCCCAATGCGATCTATCGACGATACCGCTCTATTCGGGCAGTTCACCCAATGCGACACTTCCACCAAGTGCATGGATATTCGACATCACAAAAGGCTCAAAAACGCATCGTATTCAGCCCATCAACGATAGCATCGACTTTTATTTACCATATCGAGGAACACATCAAATATTATACGCACTCAGTTGCCCCGATACGAACGACATCCCCATGACACATGGTCTGCTCATCGTTCCCAATACAAACCACTTCGAACACATGCGCTTGGCTTTTTTTGCACTTTGCTTTGCCATCGCCGCAGGATTTGGCACGGCGGCTTTTATCCACAAGCGAAAGCGAAAACGCCGTTCCAGTCCCATCCGCCTCGGCGCGGCGTTTCCACCGATCGAAGAAATGACACTCGCCGTGCGCCGCGAAATTGCCCCCGCAACGCGCCGCGAATACATTTGCCAGTGCTTTTGCGAAGTCGCCGCCCACCTACTAAGCACCGACGACATATCTTGGGGGCAAATCACCCCACAACGACTCGCTCGCGAATTCGACACAACGTCGATTCGAAATTCCAAAAAGCGCGCCCAATTGTCGAGCGATATCCAAGACTTCTGCAACGCCATATCGGCGGCCACTTATGGTCTTGCCCCCATCGCACCAGAACAAATCGAGGCGATATATGCCCTTTCAAAGCGCATCATAACGATGTACGAGCCATAACACGCACCATGCCATCGCATACAGCTCGCACGACATACACCCTACGACATCTCAAAGACGCAAAGCGAGTTTTTAATAATCGTCATCCTCGTCGTCCTCGTCATCCTCATCGTCCTCGTCGTCTTCGGCAATCGCATCGTAAATGGCATACGTCTCTTCGGCAAACGAATCGATGTCTTCCTCGATTGCCCCTTCGACCGTCCAAGCCTCGGTATAATCGTGAATCATATCGAGGATCTCATCGTCGAGACCACTACGTGCTGCGCTTTTTTCCATATTCCCCAACAACGAAAGAAGCGAGCTCAAATACTTCGTCGGATCCTCTTGATCGAGAATGCCCATGATCTTATTGAGTGCTGGAACGATTTGCATGCGATTTATCCTTCTGCAATAATTGTTGTATAAAATTCAAGGCTGTGGAACGCTTCCACTTCGTTTCATACAGAAACATACCTCTGTTTATTCGACAATGGCATACATATTATACGACATCAAGTCGTCGTCTCCTAACAAATAATGCTACCCGCGCTCTTTTTTCGACGATGAACGACGTCGCTCTGCCATCGAGCGACGCAATTCGCGACAATTCATCGCTCTTTTTTCGACGACAAACTACGTCGCCATATAATCGAGCGACGCAAAGCGAGAAAACTCGTCGTTCTTTTCTACACCACGATGGCGATTTTTGGCATCGATCCAAGCGCGTAGCCAGCGAGCATCGACGATCCATTCGACCCACAAATCGCCATCCGATCGCTCATGCGCGATTTCCGATATTTGTCCAGGATACCGATAAATCTGCGCCTTCCACGATTCATCGTCATCGTCTGCCCATGCCGGATCATTCCCCGATATCCGTCTCAATGTCGCACTATCGAGACATAAAAGCGCCGACGTCGTCGTCATGATTTCGAATACTATGCCAAATAATACATCGATTATCGTATTTTCCTCGCTCGATGAACGGCTACCACTCGCAAAACTCCGACAAATCAAACACCGCTTCGGAACCGTCCCCATCCCCATGCGGAACTCTTCGATTTCTCCATCGCTCAATCGCGTCGCCCCCACGAGAATATCGAATGCTCGCGGCTTTGCAAATGGACGATAAACCGTCTCGGGCATATACGACAACCATAGCCGTTTGCCGCCATCTATCGATTCTTGCACCGGCGCAATACTCTTCAATTTGCGCTCCAATGCCGCACAACTCGTCGTGTCGGGTACTTCCCGATATATTAAGCGTATATCCATACTCACAAATCGCCGCACTTCGCTCATATACCGAAGCACACTCCCCATCCATCACTCAAAACGCCCCAGCAAACTGCACCAAATCAAACTCAAGGCACGCGCAAACGCTCCCCCGCCACACTATATCGCAATCCATCTGATCGGCGCAAAAAAAGCCGCCCCCAAGGGCGGCCCAAAAAATGTTGCAAAATCTGCGCAACTACTTCTTCGCAGGTTGAACCTGGAGATACAAACTCGAAACCGACGACGCCTTCCACAAACCATCGACTTGCGTCAATTTCATCGGACGCGGCGAATCAGCCCCAGAGCTCTTCAAAAATACGGCAAACGTATTCTCGGCCTCTTCGCGCGTGCTCGTCACGGTCAATTCGCAATTCTCGATATCGGCCTTATAGCCATTCGATGGCGACGACCCCGCACAGAACGAACGGAATATTTCGGGATTGTTCTTGATGCGCTCGACCATCTTCGCATAACCCGAATTGCGATCGAAATCATCGGGCAACGATTTCATGATGTCGAGGAGCATTTTGCGACCAAGCGACTTCGTCTCGGCATTCTGATAGAGGAAGACGGCTTCGAACCAAAGCTTCGCCGCCCCCTCGGGCGTCTTCGCTTCTTTTTCATAGCGTGCCTTATACTCTTCCATGCTCGACGGCAACTTGGCCATCGCAGTCGTGGCAAATGCACTCGCCATAAACAACCCCGCACATGCAATAGCGATAAATCGTGATACGCTTTTCATCCTTGCCTCCTTTGTCAAATGGCAATTCAATAGGGCACGGCGTGCCCTTCGACACAACCAAAACCAATTCGTCGGTCTTTCATTATTCATATTCAATGCCAAAAAATCAAACGATTTGCGATTCTCCAATCCATCTTGCCACATCAATCCAATAAATTACTGATTTTCGTTATTCCAAAACTGCGCCCAATAGCTTAAACAAGCACCGCTTGCTATTCGCACGATGACGCAAGTGCAACGGACTTTTAGAAAGGATACACTCATGCTCAGTCAATATTACGATGCTCTGCTCGATCGCTTTACGCGCTATGTCAAAATCGATACGCAATCCGATCCCGAATGTCCAGACTATCCAAACACCTACCCATCGACGCAAAAACAACTCGATCTTCTCAATCTCCTAAAGCGCGAATGCGAAGCCATGGGGTTGCACGACGTCGAATGCGATTGCCACGGCTACGTCACCGCAACCTTGCCTTCAAACGTCGACCGAGAAGTCAAAACCGTCGGTTTCATCGCTCACGTCGATACTTCCCCCGAAGTCAGTGGTGCAAACGTCAAACCCATCGTCCACAAAAACTATCAAGGCAACGACATCGTACTCCCTGACCGAAACGACGTCGTCATCAAATTCGACGATAACCCCGAACTCGCCGAACAAATCGGCAACGATATCATCACCGCCTCGGGCACCACGCTCCTAGGCGCCGACAACAAATCGGGCGTCGCCGCCATCATGACGGCTATGTCGTACCTCGTCGACCACCCAGAAATTCCTCACGGCGATATTCGCATCGGATTCACACCCGACGAAGAAATCGGCGGCGGCACGATCTATTTTGATATCGAGAAATTCAATGCCTATTGCGCATACACCGTCGATTCCTCCACTCGAGGCATGCTCGATACGGAAACATTTAGCGCCGATTCCATGTCGATCACCTTCTACGGCATCAATACACACCCAGGCCACGCCTACCACCAAATGATCAACGCCATTAAGCTCGTTTCCGAATTCATCGAACGACTCCCAAAAGAAGATCTCTCTCCCGAAACGACAAAAGATCGACAAGGCTTTGTCCATCCGATCGACATCAAAGCTGGCGTCGATTCCGCCACCGTTCAATTCATCCTCCGAGATTTCGTCGAAGAAAACCTCACAAAACAAAAAGACCTTCTCCTCTCCCTCGCTCAAGCTACCGTCGACGCTCACCCCGGCTCAACATTCGAAAGCGAACACAAAGTCCAATACCGCAACATGAGCTCCGTTCTCGACCAATACCCCGATGTCACGGCAAATGCCATGAAAGCCATCGAAGAATCTGGTCTCGAAGTTCGCCAAATGGCCGTTCGCGGCGGCACCGACGGGTCTCAACTCTCTCTCAACGGACTCCCGACCCCAAACATCTTCGCTGGTGAACAAAATTACCATTCACGATACGAATGGGTTAGCGTCCAAGATATGCTCAAATCCGCTGAAGTCATCGTAAGACTCGCTCAAATCTGGGCTAACTAAAAATTAAATACCGAAAAAATATTCACATAAATACTTGACCCAAACCTCCAATTCCACTACATTATACTGAACATATTATTCTGAATTGGAGGTGTACAATGGATCAAGAACTCATTCGATATCGCCAACTCACCGATGCCGCATGCAAGCAGCTACTCGCCGACAAGCTCATGCTTGCGTGTATTCTCAAATCTTGTGTCGCCGAATTTGAAAATTCTACGGTTCAAGACATCGAACACCGCTACATCGAAGGCGACCCTGAAATCGGCAATATTGGCGTCCACTGCGATACGACAAATCCACCATCGACCGGTCGCATCCAAGGAATGTCTAACGAAAGCACGACGCTTACCGAGGGACGTGTCACTTACGACATTCGATTCTTCGCAACGACGCCACAAAACACATCGCTCAAACTCATCATCAACATCGAAGCACAAAACGACTTCTACCCAGGCTATCCCCTCATAAAACGTGCTTTCTACTACATGTGTCGGCAAATCTCTGCTCAATACGGATCCGTTTTCGAAAACTCAAACTACGGCGATTTGCAAAAAGTCTATACGATTTGGATCTGCTTCTCTCCACCCGCAAACCGACGAAATGCCATTACGGCCTATGCCATGGATGAACGCTGCATCGCGGGGAACGCTCACGAAAAACGATCCAACTTCGACCTAGGGCAAATCGTCATGATTTACCTTGGTCACGAACACGACGAACGCTATACTGGATTAGTAAAGCTACTCGACGTTTTCACGTCGAGCAGCACTTCATACGACATTAAAGCACAAACACTCAAAGATGAATTCGGAGCCGAAATGCCACAACGGCTACGCAAAATGGAGGAATATATGAGCGGATTTAGCGATTATGTCGAACAAAGAGGATTTAATCGAGGAATCGAACAAGGATTTAATCGAGGAATCGAACAAGGCGTTGTTCGATCGGCAATGAATATCTCAAAAAACTCCAATCTTACGCCCATCGAAGCACTAACGCTCATTGGCGTTAAGCCCAACGAAATCCAATCCTACTTAGCCCTTATCGAAGAAGAACGAGAAGAACAAAACTCACTTTAATCCAAATACCAAACGCCACAAATCCCCACACATTTCCCCAAAGCAATGCCAATATCTTTTCGCCGATTCTGCATTTCTATAGCATGATAAAGACTTTTCGCCGATTTTGCGATTCTATGATATGATGCCGAGCGGCAAAATCGTTGCCACTTTACTTCAACTCATGGAGATTTGCGATGCCACGCATTATCGTCATCGACGACGAAAAAAACATATGCCGTACTGTTAGCATGGTGCTAATGGGCGAAGATTACGATGTCGAAACAGCATCAAGCGCCGAAGATGGATTGGCGCAGATCCAAGCCGACGCCTTCGACGTCGCCATACTCGACGTACAACTCGGCGGAATGTCGGGGATCGAACTCCTCGAAAAACTACACAAATTCCCACAAGCCCCAGAAGTCATCATGATGAGCGGGCACGCCATGCTCAGCGACGCCGTCAACGCCACGCGACTAGGCGCCTTCGATTTCCTCGAAAAACCACTCGACCGCGACAGACTCCTACTCAGCGTCCGAAACGCCGTCGAACGACGTACACTCACACAAAAAATTCAAAGCCTCGAAGACGCCAACACCACACCAGATTTCTGTGGCATCCTCGGCGAATCCCCAGCCATGCTCAAAATTAAAGACGCCATCACCGTCGTCGCGCCCACCAAAGGACGCGTCCTCATCACGGGCGAATCTGGCGTCGGAAAAGACCTCGTCGCACGTGCCATCCACGCCAAAAGCGACCGCGCAAAGCGATCTTTCGTCAAAGTCAACTGCTCCGCCATCCCCGCCGAACTCATAGAATCCGAACTCTTCGGCCACGAAAAAGGCTCTTTCACTGGCGCCGCCGTCTCAAAAAAAGGCCTCTTCGAAATGGCAAACAACGGCACCATCTTCCTCGACGAAATCGGCGACATGTCTCTCGCCGCACAATCAAAAGTCCTACGCGTCCTACAAAATGGCGAATACATGCGCGTCGGCGCCGAAAAACTCTCATACGTCGACGTTCGCGTCATCGCCGCCACCAACAAAGATCTCAAAAAATGCGTCGCCGATGGCACTTTCCGCGAAGACCTCTACTTCCGACTCAACGTCGTCCCCATACACGTCCCACCCCTGCGCGACCGACTCACCGACGTCCCACTCCTGCTCAACGCTTTCCTCGCTCAAATCGCCGCTGAATACGGCCGCACACCGCTGAGCGTCACCGACCGCGCCAGCGAACTCCTCGGCCAATACACATACCCTGGCAACATCCGCGAGCTACACAACATCTGCGAACGATTCGTCATCATGTGCCAAGAACGCGTCACCGTCGACGACCTACCCGACGAAGTCCTAAAACTCGACCAAAAACAAAGCAATACGCCCGCCAACTCAAAACCCGCCCCCATCGACACCAACGACGACGACAACCCCATGCAGCGACTCGCCACCATCACACCTGGATCCATGAGCCTGCGCACATTCCGAAACGTCGCCGAACACGCGTTCATCCGCGCCACTCTCAACGCAGCCGCACAAAACGTCGCAAAAGCCGCCGAAATTCTCGGCATCGAACGCACTAATCTGCACAAAAAAATTAAAAAATACGAATCCAATTCATTCGATACCGACGAATCCGAAGATTAATTCGCGTTCGCCGCCTATTGCGCAAGCGCAATACGGCGCCGGCTACGGCTATGTGCTCTCGCACAGCCCGACGAGTCGGGCTGGCGTTGCGCGCATACGCCTCCGCTGCGCGGCTATTGGACAAGCCAATACGCCGCGCTTGCCGCGCTATGTTCTCGGTGCCCTCAATACAGGGCACCTGCGAGCATACACGCGGCTTTCTTTTTTTCACCAATACACACCTCCATTTCCTCGAAAATTCGACCAAATTCCCTTTTCGCATTAAAAACCGCTCGTCGCACGATGATTGGGAGGTGTGGGATGAAATTCAATTATTGTCAAAAAATTCGATTTTTCTTCGTCATTTCTTGTGTTCTAGCTACCGCTACACAAGCTTTTGCCCAAGACGCCGACGATATCTGGGCATATCGTTCGACGGGTAAAACCGTCGCCGAAAACAACGACCTCGACGCAGAAATCTTTGCCGCCATGCAAGCCCTCGACGAAGTCGGCACCATCATCGACGATCGCGCCAATTCGACAAAAAGTTCGACGGCAAAAAGCAAAAACGACGCACCAACGCAAATTCAAAACGCGCCTCAAGTCGATATCGATTCACTACTCGCCGCGGCAAATGCCCCAGAACAAACGCAAATCATCGACGCAAAAAAAGCGATCCCCACGCCAAAACACAATATTCAGACTGCCGATTCGCTCAAAGTCGACGATATCGCTACGCCACCTGCTCCTAAACACGATATTCAAACAGCTGGCACCAAAAAAGTCGCCGCTCAATCGACGACTCCCGCGCCTAAGCACGATATTCAAACAGCTGGTGCTCAAAAAGTTGCTGCTAATTCTGTCGCGCCCATCCCAAAACACAACGTGCAAATGGCGGCAAATATGGGAACAACGGCACAAGCCACAAAATCAAAAGCTCCCGACGGCACGCGCACGACGACTGCTCCGCAACCCAAAGTCGCCCCAAACGTCAACTCGATGTCTTCGCTCGCTCTAGCCTATGTGAGCGATGTCTATCGCATTAACGGTTTAAATATTGAGCAGAAAATCGGAAACGACCGCCCAACCATCGGCGATGTCTACCAATACGCCTTTAAGCAAAAACTCGTCTATCAAACGACGCGACCTGCGATCGGCGATTTGGTCTTCTTTCATAATACTTTCGACCGAAACCGCGACGGACGTTGGAACGATTGGCATTCGCTCGTCGGCATCGTCGAAAACGTCGACGACGATGAAACGATTACCGTCCTCATCTATACGACGAAAATCGAAAAAATCGCCCTCAATCTCAAATATCCTGAGCTCAAATCGCGCAAAGGCAACGCCATCAATTCGCAACTTCGCCCCGACGAAGGAAGCCAAATCGGATCTGCCGCAAAACTATTCGCAGGCTTTGCAAATCTCCTTGGCGACATCCCCTCGGTCACCGTCATCGACAACTGGCAACCGGGAATGCGAGTACATTAATCACTCCGCCTACGACGCACTAAGCGAATATCGATGATTTCGGGGGGCACGCCGATGCGAATAGGTGGCCCCCAATACCCCGTGCCACAACTCACATAGACGGCTTTCTGTTTACCAAATCCCACGCGATATAGCCCGCGCGCATAGTGATGAAGCACATCGATGAGATACGACAATGGCCAGAATTGCCCGCCATGCGTATGCCCAACGAGGACCAAATCGGCACCTGCCGCAAGGCTACGATCGACCGATGCTGGCTGATGCACGAGCATGAGCTTAAAAACATTCGTCCCAATCCCCGATAAAGCCTTCTCCGGATCCGATTGCCAGCGCCCACGCCGTTCTCCGCGCGCATCGATTGCACCGGCGATTGCCAATGGCGTTCCATCGACGTCGATAATGCGGTGTTCGTTATCGAGATGCACGATTCCAAGCGATTCGACCTTATGCACCCAACCTCGGGCATTCCACATGTGATCGTGGTTGCCCGTCACAAAATAAGTCCCATATTTTGCGCGAAATTCGCGCATGGGGTCGATCCACGATCCGATAACCTCGGGGTAACCATCGGCTAAATCCCCAGTAATCGCGATGATATCGGGATCGAGTTCATTCGTTTCTTTCACAATATCGGCGATATTCTCACGATACATCGTATTGCCAACGTGGATATCAGAGAGGTGCGCAATTCTCAATCCATCGAGAGCCTCGGGCAAGTCGTCGAAATCGATCTCGACATGGCGAATCACCCGCCGTCCTCGTGCATCGTATACGACAGGAGGCACGCAAACAACAGCAACGCCTATCGTTGCCGCCTGTTTGGCTCGCTCTAGAAACAATCTCCGCCCTTCGTCGATATCATCGCTGTCCAAAGGCGTCGCTACCTTATCTTTCCTAACACATTTGGCAAGCGCCATGCAAATTCGCGATCCGTAGACCAAGACGCCACGCACAAACAAACACGTCACGAGTGCCCATACAAATGTCATCAAGTAATAGGGCCAACCGCCCCAAACGCCAAAATGTAGCTTTTGAGCTAGCTCCGTATCGCGAGCGATGAGCGATGCGATTGGCGTCGATGCTCCTGCCAATAAGACGACGGCAAAAACGACGATCCCCAATGCAATCCGGTGGCGACGGCAAAGCTTAAGCGGTCGGACGAGTCGTGCATAAAAAATAATCGCAACGGGGAATGCAATGCTCAAAAACATTGCAACAAAAAATGCCATTTGACCCCATGTCATATTGACCAACGCATCATAAATATCACCTCAGCGATAAGGCTATACACGGCATCGCTTTTCCAATCGAACATAAACGCGTTGCGAAACGTCGATCTCCCCGACGACGACATAATCTTTTTCGACCACTTGGCGCGCCGCTTCCCAATCCCCTTGTGCGACGAGACAGGCGACTTGTGCACCGCATTCAGTCCAGCGGCGCGCCGTTTCGAGCCAATCTAATATCGGCGCAAACGCCTTCGATATTGCAAAATCGACCGACGCCAAATCGCAATTCTCGATCTTTGCATTGTGCACGATGACCGTCGAAAACCCGAGTTCTCGGCAAACGCATTGCAAAAAAGCATAACGCTTTGTGCGCGGTTCGACTAAGTGAAACGCGGCAGGCGAAGCCATAATTTGTAGGGGGATCGCAGGGAACCCTGCCCCTGATCCGACATCGACACACGTCGCCCCCAAATCCCCTGTGCGCAAGATTTGGAGCGAATCGATAAACAAATCTTCGACGATTTGCGATACAGATTCACAACCGATCAAATTCGTTCGCTTCTGATAGTGAAGCAGTAGCTTGAGATAAGCATCGAAACGATGCATTGCCGTATCGATATCGGCACATGGAATTCGATAACGTTGGCACCAATCGGAAATCGCTGTCAGTTCGTGGCTATATCGCATGAATCATCGACAAAAGTAGACAAAAACGACGTGCGCGCATATCCCAGCGGAGAATGCGCGCTAAACACATCAATTCATTTTCATCGCAAACCGAATCTGCGAAATGCGCTTACTCTTCGACGAATTTATCGGCCGAAACGACCGTTCCATCGGGCATGCTATAGCCATAAATCGAAATATCATAGATCCCCGAAATAAAGTTCACGGGGAACGCCTCGACTTCGATAACGCAACCGTTGCCCTCAGGACGGACCATCGCCATGTGGTGTTCATTGCGATAGCCAAAGAGAATTTGATATTCCCCGCTCTGCTGCTTGCTCAATCCCATGGGAATAAAATCGCCGAATTTCTGACCTTTTTCAAACGTCGTCTTGAGTTTTTTGATGACGTTATCGAATGAATCCGAGATGTGGTAGATGTGCTTTGCCATGTTGTACTCGCCCGTCGTATCGACGCGCGTCACGTTAAACGGCATGTTCATAAATGGTTGAGCAACGTCGGAAAAGTCGTAATTCTGAACGACATCTGCCATGGCTGGCGTCGCCATAGCGGCGAAAAATGCGAACATTGCAATGCGCAAAACGTGTTTCATAGATCAAATCCCCTCGGCAACAGCATATAGGCGATTAAAAAAGAGGATACGTTTTCTGCGTCCCCATCGGTACGATAATCGTATCGACGACGGCACGTTCCAAAATGTTCGTCGCCGCAGCCTCGGCACCTACTCGCACATTAAAAGCCTTGTAATTCTCATCCATGTTGTCTTTGAGAACATCGTAGAGATTGTCGTTTTCAAGACCTGCATCGATCGTGTCTTTCATGTAGACCATCGTATCAGATGCCATTGCTCTAGCCAACCGCTCACAACGCGCTTTATCAAATGCCATATCTACTCCCAAACAGCTGAAACAAGAAAAACCCCGTCGATAGCTGCATTTATATCGCAAAATTCGACGCAAACTGCCTCGATTCTCATGAATTTTCGCAAAATTGTCAATAAAATGTTCGGTTTATCACGCGCCTATGCGCGTGCAATCTAGCCTTGCGATTACCATGATTTTTCGAGTTCGCGTATTTCGGCATACATCTTCAAATACGCTTGGTATCGGAATGCGGCGAGTTCGTCGCTTTCGACGGCAGACCGCACAGCACAATCGGGTTCGTGCGTGTGACTACATGGCTGAAAACGACATTGTTTCGAATAAGATTCAAATTCTGGGAAGCAAGAACTCAATTCCTGCGAAGGAATCCCCGTTATACCGAATTCTCGCACGCCCGGCGTATCGATGATGAAGCCACCTTTGTCGAATGGCAAGAGGCGCGATGCCGTCGTCGTATGCCGCCCGCGTTGAGATTGCGCACTCAATGCGCCCGTCGGGAGTTGGGCGGTCGGAAACAACTCGTTGAGAAGTGAAGACTTGCCCACGCCACTATGCCCCAAAAAAGCCGACGCCCGCCCCTCTAGCGTTTGACGTATTTCATCGAGACCTATTTTCTCTTTCGCCGATGCCATGATACAACGATAACCCAATGCTTCGTAGAGTCGCACATAGAGTAGATCGATTTCTTCGGCGAGCTCCCATTTGTTAATGATGATCAATGGTTCGATCTTCCAATGGTGTGCACAGACGAGATATCGATCGATGAGCCCGGGCTTTAGGGGCGGCGCTCCAACGCTAGCAACGACGGCAAGCGTATCGAGATTGGCGACGAGGCTCTTCGGACGCCGCCCACCGGGTTCGAGTCGCTCAACGAGACTCGTACGCGGCTCAATTCCATAGATCACCCCCTGATAATCGCGATTTTGAACGACTTCCGAGTGAATCGAAAACTCGACGCGATCGCCAGGCACCGGCTTGCCTTGGGCATATTTCTTGCCCAAAAGCGAGCATGCATAAGGCTTTTCGACGGCGATGCGTTCGCCTTCGCACCGACAAACGAAGACGACGGGACCGAGTACTTCGACGATGATTCCCTTTTCCATAACGATTGAATTGTGCTCCATATCAAACAAAGCGAAGATTATCGATAGATCTCGGTAGCCTTTGTCGCGGTCCAAATGCCACCGCCTTCATATTTATCGCCATATCCCCATTTGCCTTCTGCCGATAGTCCGTCGTCCGATATCACGAGATATGCCTTGCCCGAGACCTCGCGACGCGCAACTTGAAAATCTCCATATTGCACCCAATCGAAGATGAACACGCCCCCCTCGACGCGCCCTTCGACTGATCCTCCAGACTTGAAATCTAAATTGCCGCGCGTATAACCATCGGCTTTTTGCGTCAATGTAAGATCGCCAAAATTCGTATACCAAAGACCCGAAAACGTCGCACCAGCGGGCATCGATCGCGTCGGTATCGACGCCGTCGACGACGCACACGACACTGTGCCCACGCCACAACACCCCAACATAACAGCCAATGCCAAAGTCTTTATTCTCATGACTATCTCCGTCGTTTATTTTTCATCGATATTGCTTGCTGTAGCGCATGTATTCTCACTGCGCATCGCATAAGCCTTCCTAGGTCGAGAGCTTATCTTTGAGCCGTGCAAAGAAGCCCTTTGCCTCGGGGATCTGGCGCTTTTCGATTTGCATGGCGATATAACGCAAACTGCGTTGCGTATCGATATCGCTCGGATCGAGTTTGGAGGCAAAGCTCAATGCCTCGTTTGCTTCGTCATACCTCTCGGCGGCGAGATACAGCTTGCCGAGGAAGTAATAGGGAGCGAAGACTTTGTCGCGAATTTTCGTCTCGAATTTGGCTCGATCGCGCAAATCGTGCGCAATGACTGATATGATCTCTATCGCTTCGTCGCGATTGGATGGATTGATGAGAAACGACGTATAAGCGTGATATACCTTGTAGATCTCGTTATCGGGCTCGAGCTTGTATGCCGAATCGATAGCTTGGAATGCATCGTAACTCAAGCCGAGTTTGAGCTTTTTCTGAGCCGTTGCAAAGAGCTGTTCGGGCGTCGCTTGCTCGCTGATTCTCGACGCTTTCTGTACATTGAGTTTCGAATCGGCGTTTTCGACGTCGACTCCCGTGGGCCTCGACGCCTCGTTGCGTGCCTTTTTCGCCGCTTCGCGTTGCGCAATGAGATCGCTCATTTTGACGAATTGCGCCGTCGATTGTTCGTTCTTCGGGCTCACGCCATCGCTAGCCCTATCTTGCTGACTCGACGCCGGGCGAATGGGGTTGCGCGACGACGAAGGAGACTCTTGTTTTCGCTGTTTGTCTTCGTTTGCTTGTATCGCTTTGAGCTCATTCGAAACGGCTCGCAAACGCTTGCTCGATTCAGCCGTCGACGTATTGAGCGTGCTAATGCGAGCACGCCCAGCCCCAATGCGTGGACTCACTTCGATATGTGAATCGCTGGCAGAGTGCGCGGGCATCTCAGCATTCGCTCGCTCGACTTTTGCCAACTTCGCATACGACGAGTTCATGAGCATGAGCAATTCATTGGCGAGTTTGACGCATTCGTGATCGTTATAGCGCACGAATCGGTCGGCATGGTATTGGTTGATCCACGCATAATAAGCCGCATCGAGCGCCTTAATGCCGCAACCGCGCTGAATTCCCAACAACGAATACCCCGATTGAATCGAGAAGCTATCGCGCAAATCGGTGAGCTGTTTGCGGATCATTTGAACTTGGATATCTTGCGCCGATCGCTCGGGGATAGACGATCTTTGCGCACGCATCGAAGGCTGCGTCGAAAATCCCGCACGAGACCCCGACGCCGTATATTCGACGCGTATCTTAATGTTTGCGGGATTCTTCAGGAAACATATTTCGTCGCACAACCACGCTAAAAAGATATCGCGCGATATGACATCCATCGCCACTTCACAACGCATCATGATCTCGGAAAACCGCGTATTTCCATCGCACAGTTTCCACCACATGCCCGTATTCTCGGTGTGATTTTGTGGGCTAAAGACATTTGTCAACACGACGTAGCTATTGAATTTCTTTTCGAGCGCCTGGAGCAATGGATTGAGCGAAAGCTGCTCTTGCGCCGCATTGGCAAAGAGCAAGCGCAAATCAATGGGTTGCGCATTCTGCGACAACATCTTCGTCGTATCGAAAGTGTATTCTCCACTCGTCCATCCCATGGCGCTGAGCAAAACCGATGGCGAACATACGACGTATGGCTGCCCCTTTCGAAATTCGACGCGCACGCATCGCGTTTCGTTGCGGATTTCGAGAATACCCGTTGCCTCTAACTGATGAATCGTCTGCAAGACGTTGATGATGTTACCAAATTCGACATTCCCCATGCGAATGTCGTCGAGCGATCGCACAATCGTGTGATAAGCCGATCGCGACATCATGCTCGGTTGGTGTTCGGAACGATCGGTGACGCCGTTTTGCGATGGCCCCGTTCCCGTATTTGCATCCACGCCATCGGCACTATCCTGAAGCGCTTTATCGAGGGCATCGGGCACCGACGAAATATTCGAGATACTCGAGATACTCGAAATGTCGTTGAGGAATTCAAAGCAATCGCGAGCTTCGGACGAATCGGTTGGCGCTTTTGCCTTTGGGACATCGGCTAGAGAATTCGAGCCCAACAGTTTCTTCACAGACCCCTGACTCGTCGGCGACTTTTTGAGTCCAAGCGGGATCGACGAAACGGGATCAAAACTCCCCGTCACTGCCGTAGGTTGCTGAACCTTGAGCTCGGACGAGCTATATGATCGCGACCCTGTGAGCTGGCTAACGGGCTTTTTGCGCAAACCCGCCGGGCGCCCTTCGAAGTGCGGGCCACCGCTCACACCAAGTACAGAGCTATTGGCTCGCATTTCGAAACGCTGGGCATTGGCCGAGGCAGAAAGCGTACTATTGCGATACTTCGGATCGTCGAAAAAGAGTTGGGGCACACACGTGCGCAACTGGAGAATGAACTGATTGCCGTCGCCATTGTACGACAATAGCTTGATTTGCGGATAAACTTTGGCAATCGTTCCGGCGGCTTTGCCCGACAAATCGACGAATAATGCTGTGGCGTTGAAATACCGAATCGTGCTCGCTACGCTCCAAAGCACAAGCGGATCGACTGGCGATTCGACGAGCGCCCCCGAAGCGATGATAAAGTCGTACTCATAAACCGTTGCAGGATCGATCTGTTGCCACGAACGCTGAAAAACGATTTCACAACTCAAGTTATGGATGAGAAATTTTCTTATCTCGTCTGTAACAATTGCGAGCAGTTTCAAATGGAACTCCTTGAAGCGCGCCTATCTGCGTATTCGAGAAGGCACCGTGTGCATCGACTTCGCGCTCCTTCGAATCGATGCTCATTGTCGTACCACAATCGACAATCCGTATCTCACAAATGACATTTTGCGCACTCAGTGCGCTGCCCTTCGAGACTTATTCGACTCCATTATACACTAAATTTTGTCGATGTCGTTTTGAATATCGTGTTTTGCCGACGGTGAAAGTGATTGAGACTTTTCGAGCAATAGCATCAAGTACTTACGCGCTTCGTCGCGCTTGCCCAAATCGCGATACAAATACCCCAAACGCTCGTATATCTCGACGGGCTCACGAACGCCGATAATCCCCGAATCTTCGCGCTCGGCAAAGCCCGAGGCAAGCGCTTGTTCGAGTTTTTCCAATGCTTCTTTGCGTTTGTTCGCTTTGAGCGCAATGATCCCTTCGATAAACGAAACCCTTGCATCGACGATGACGTCGGGAATGGCATGCAGCGCATCGATTTGTTTTACGCACTCGGGCAAACGACCATTCTCATAGAGCACGACGATATAGCCCTCGCGGAACATCGATTCGTTGGGACGCAAGGCAATGGCCTTCTCGAAATCGCTAAACGCCTCACTTCGATTCTTGCCAATTTTGCGGAGCAGACCGCGATAATAGTGCGCTAGAGCCGCATTCTCGATGTCAGATTCGCTACGAGCTTTTTGAGCTTTCTTTTGTACGTCTTCGATTACCGTCGAAAACGCTATCGAGGCTTCGCTTTCGTGCCCAATCTTCAAGAGCCCTAATCCACTCCACAGAGAATACGCATTGTTGTCTTCGTCTTGTGTTCCTGCCTCGGTAAACTCCGCCAACGCTTCTTCGTACTTTTCGTCTTCATAGAGGCAACGCCCTCGCAAGAAGTGTGCTTGTGGCAAGTTCGTGTTGATCTCAATCGATTGATCGAAATACGGCTTTGCAGAATCGCAACGCCCTTGCTTAAAGAAGAGATCGCCGACGTAGAGCAAGAACTCCGCATTTTTATCGCTCATTCGCCCGATCAAATCGAGCATCTGCTCGAGTGCACGGCTACCGTCGCCGAGCTCTTCGATGAGCTTTGCCAAATAGTATTCGTCTTCGAACTGAAGCGCATGGTGCTTTTTGAGATGGTTGAGCGAATCTTCTGCTAACGCCAAATCTTTCGATTCGAGCGCCAAATCGAATCGCACGCGCAAAACATCGGAAAGCTCGGGGAATAGCCCATGAACCCGATTGATGAGTTCTTTGGCCTCGTCGGTTTTGCCGACGTATTGGAGTGCTTGCGCCAGCGTAATCGCATCTTCGGGCTTCCAGATTTGTTTTCCCCACGCCACGAATTGGTCGGCAATTTGTGAACGATTGTTTGCGTCGTCTGTCTGTTTGTAGTTCATGAGTTGACGCAAAAACGCGCCAAACCACACGAGTTTTTCGCCGCGCTCAATTTCATCGAACGCCTTAACCGCCTCACCGTCTTTACCCGCCGCATATTGCAATATGGCGTTGAGTTTCCACAATTGGCTTTGTTGCGGATTGTCGTTCAATCCCTTCGAAAGAACGTCGTCGATCGCACTATAGACCGGTTCGGACAATACCACATCGGGGCGAACGAGCTCCGAAATGCCCTGCTGAAGTAGCGAAACGCCGACTAACGACATGAGAACATCGAGATTCCCGGGCGAGCTCTTGAGTACATTCGTCAACATCATGCGGCATTCCGTATAGGCTTGCAAATAGGAACACATGCGCACGCCCGCGTAGACCAAGTCGGGTTGCGTTGCATGAGATTTGATAAATTCCTCAAGAGACTTATAAAATTCAACGTTTTCAATCGTACTTGCAGAATATTGCAATTCGCGAATGGCAAGCGCTTTGCGATTCGATACCGACAAATTCTGAATCGATTTGAGATAGGTCAACAACGGCTCGCCCATTTCGACGCGATCGAGTGCCGTATTGATGTCGAATTCGACCAAAGCCAATGCAGGCGAAAGCGGTGCACCTTCTTCGGAACGAAGATCCGACACCAATCGGTATGCCTCTTCAAATCGCCCTATGCGCATCAACGTCGTAGCTTTGATACGTGCCGCGATGGGATACTTTTTCCAATCGAAATCGTTGCCAATCTCGTCGAGCAATTTTTCGCCATACGCAATGCGCTCGTCGTACGTTTGCCCGTCGAGACGCCACTGATGGAACGTCACCGACATGCCGACGAGTTTGACGATCGAGGCCAAATCGCCTTCACTCGGCAATTTGTGCTTATAGGCCACGATGAGTTCGTCGTTTTGTCGGAACAAGCCCCAGCTGTAGAGTCCCACAGAACACCACTCCGAGACGCACGTCGTGCTAATCGTCTTCGCACTCGTATCGAGCATGGCGACGTCGTCGTCGGTAAAGACAGAATCGTCGAACGTCGACGCCAAAACGACGTCGATCAACGATTTGCCTTGCAATTCTACTTTTTCGTCGCTCGAAACGTCGGCTTGTCCGAGGCGTTCGACGGCCTTCTTGAAGAAGGTTTGATAGGCAATATCTCTGTCGGCAAAGACCACATCCCAACGGACGTCGACTTTCGATTGCTCGAAATTGATGACCGTGTTCTCGGGGGTATCGGTGCGCAATTTGACGACGTAAGCCGCTAATGCCGCACCAATGAGCAACACGACACCGACGATGCTACAAACCCTTATGATGCGGCGCATTTTTTGCGATTTGCGCCGACCGATCTGCTTCGAACTCTCGATGACCTTGACAGGGGCTGCCGATCCTCCGCCCGATTGAATCGATTTGACGTCGAAGACGAGCTCACCGGCTTCTTCAGGGGCAGGTTCTTCTGCCTCGGGAATTTGCGGCAACTCGGCTGGCGCTTGGATTGCCGGCGATGCTCCTTCTGTCGCATACATGCTACGCATCCCTGCATTGGGCATTTGCGGCGGCTTCGGCAAATCGGCTGGCGGCATAGTCGGAACAGGTGAAGAAGCAGGTTCGGCGATCAGAGGCACGGGGGCGGGCGATAGCTCGGGTTGTTCGAACAACCCCAATATATCGTCGTTTGCGGGTGCTGCCGAGGCGCGTTCTTGGTTTGGATTATGCGTTTGCGCAAAGAATACGCTTTCTGCTGCCTCGGGCATCGGGGGCACACCAGAGCCATGTGGTGCTCCAATAAGCCCCAATGGATCATCCGACAACGGCAACCCCGAATTGTCATCAAATTCATTCGATGGAGAAAACGCTCCCGTCGGTGCATCGTGCTCTAGCTTGAGCATGGGTTGATGCGCATCATCCGAGAGCTTGAGACGCGGAATATCTAAACTCGAATCTTCGGGCAACTTTTCTTGCCCATTTGGCGCAATGACCGAATTGGGATCGAACGTGCGCGGTGAAAATGCCATCGTATTATGGCGTTGCGCCGCAGGTGGAATGATCTTGGGCTTTGGCAAACCAGGGGCTGGCTCTTTCGGACTCGGCAAACCCGCCACAACGGGCTTCGGACTCGGCAAACCAGGGGATGGCTCTTTCGGACTCGGCAAACCCGCCACAACGGGCTTCGGACTCGGCAAACCGGGGGATGGCTCTTTCGGACTCGGCAAACCCGCCACAACGGGCTTCGGACTCGGCAAACCCGGGGCTGGCTCTTTCGGACTCGGTAAACTAGGAACTGATGCCTTGGGACTCGGCAAACCCGGAACTGATGCCTTGGGACTCGGTAAACCGGGGGTTGGCTCTTTCGGACTCGGCAAACCCGCCACAACGGGCTTCGGACTCGGCAAACCGGGGGATGGCTCTTTCGGACTCGGCAAACCTGGAACTGATGCCTTTGGGCTCGGCAAGCCTGCGTCTTGCGACGCGCGCGGCACATCTGCGGATGATTCTGCAACATTCGTCATATCGACCGCTTTTAACGCTTCGGCCAAAAGATCATCCGAGAGCTTGAGATCAAAATCACCTATATCGATACCTTCCGACGCCGACGATGCGACGTCTTTCGAATCATCATTCAAAAAATCAAGCTCGGAATTCATTTCTCTCTCGTCTGACATAGATATACCGCTTCACCTTTTCGGCTCAAAACTGTGCGCAAAACGCACACAAATATATATCATCGCACCGTATTTCATAAATCAAAATCAGTTTTTTAACAACACCGCACACAAATGATGATAAAAGCCCACCATCAATGCCTCGATGCCCTCTACTCACTGTATTCTCGGGCATGGCGCCGATAACAATGGTCAAAATGGCGCCAATTCACACGACTTATACACGGCATTCCAAACACATCGCTTCGTTTCCATGGAGTCCATATCATGCCTCGAAAACAAAGTGCTATAAACACTCAAAACTCCACTGCGAAATCAAAAATCGCGCGTTCACGCGACCTTTTTACCGAAGATCGCCAAAGTACGCAAAACTCCCACCTACTGGGATTTGCGACAAATGCATGCACTCGCTTTGCGCCACGAGCCATTGCCATAATGGTCACCGTACTCATAGCTACGATGGCCATGTCGTGCTCGACGAAAAAAGTCGACGAAGTCGCCGCAAACACACGGCAAATGCCCGATACACACCCGAAACATGCAGCCCAAACCCTATCGCAACTCGCACCATACATACCCGTCGACTTCGATTGGATCGCCGTCTCTGGCTACGTTTCAGCATCCAATGCCATCGATAACTTTAGGCATTACGACGTCATCGCTCAAAAAGACATCGATTCAACGCTCTCCGATCTCGGAAAGCATTATAAACTCGATCCATCGAACCCGAATGATTATTTTAACGACGGCATGAATCTCAATTCTGGATTTGCCGTGGGTGCGGCAAATGGGGAATTCTTCGCCATCGCCTCGATCGACGAACGCAACCTCTTCCTCAAATGGTTCGACACGCTAACGAACGAAGAATTTGGGCGCCCATCGTATCGCCACGCCCAATACGGCGATCGTACCTATACAGCCATCGACGTACTCGATCGCGAATTTGCCTGTCTCTATGTCAGTGACGACATTGCCGTGATCGCGGCGAAACTCCCCAAAACGGAATCGAATTCTTCGATATGTGACGCGCTCAATAACATCTTAGACGCAGAACGACCGCATCTGAGCCACGACGACGTCGAATCGTTTTCGACAGCACTTGCACAATCGCCCATCGGCATCATTGCCCGCCCGCCATCGATCGCCTCACTGGCACCAAATGGCAAAAACGTCGCCGCAAAAGTCGGCGAATACGTCGATAACGCAACGATAGGCATCGATTTGTCTAAAGACTCGGCACAAATCGACCTCACGGCGACATGGCAGCAAAAACTCATCGCAGGCGCACCTATCGGCGCCGCCATCGCGACACTCGCCATCGACGAAGCGCCAAGCCTCCGCTTGACCGAGACAGCCCCCACCGCACAAATCACGGCAAGCATCGACAGTGCCGCGCTCGAAGCCCTCGCTCTGGCTTTTATCGGCGAGAGAGATCGAAAGAAGTACGACGACATCAAGGGAAAATTGACGCAGAAACTGCTCAAAATCGACGTCGCCGATCAAGTCATTCACAACATAGCGACGATTTCGGCGATCTGGTTTGGCAACGATATCAGGCGCCCTGCTATCGGCATAGCCATGAAATCGCCTCAAAAATCCAATGCCTTCTTCGCAAAACTCAACATTCTCAAACGCGCCATTTCTTCCGACAAGATTTCAATAACTCTTGAAGACGGCATATTGCACGCCGCCATGGAACAATTTCATGCCGCATACGCTAAAGGCGTCATCGCCATCGCCTTCGACGACGAAACATACGCAACCGCCAAACAATTGTTCCCAAATGGCGCAGCGCAAGACGGCGATGGCGCCGACAAAACGGTCGCCAATCCTCCGATCCTCGAAGGAAACATCGCTCTAAAACCGTGGCTTTCTGCCATATCGAGCGACACAACCCCCATTTTCAAAACCATCGATATGGCGTCAACACAATCCGAAAAACAGATGAAGATTTCGTTAAAATTCAAATAGGTAGAAGAATATGCACTACAAATGCTTAGCAGAAATATTTTCTTCGGTTGGCGGAGGTCCCCATGCGCGGCTTGCGCATGCCCTCGACGATATCGGCATCGCGGCTAAAGTCCATTCGCTCTTTACGCCCGAATCTTATCGGAAACACTTCAAATCGGGAGCTATTGGACGCATCGGCACGCGGTTGGCGTCGTTTGCTCTCGAACCTATCGGTGCCTTTGCCTCGGCATTGAAAGCATCGTGTACGTCTTCGGCTGGGCATCCTCGTCATAAACCCGTCGTCATTGCGACGACAAATCCCTTCTTTTTGCCGCATTTTCTCGTCGCCACGCGCCCATTGCATCGATGCGGCGTCGTCGCGCTCATGTACGATATCTATCCCGATGCACTCGAAGTTGCTGGAATCGATAAACCTTGGCTCTCGCGGCTCATGACTTGGGCTAACCGCCTCATGATTCGACATGCCGATGGCGTCGTATACATTGGCAAAAAACTGCGCGAAAATGCCGAAGAACGATACGGCGTCAATCCGAATACGAAGACAATTCCAACAGGTGGTAATCAAAGCGAATTTTCTTCGCTTCACGGTGCACTTCCTCGCGATCTCGTCGACTGGATGGATGGAAGAACGATTTTTTCGTATGTCGGGAATATGGGGCGCATGCACGATGTCGAGACGTTCAAACATGCCATACCATCGTTCATCGACGGCATGACCCCCGACGAACGCCGACAAGTCGGATTTGTCTTTGCGGCATCGGGGCCAGGGATTGCCGAAATCCAATCGGCATGGCTCGACAAATACGACGACTGCATTCGCATCATCGATCCGCTCCCCGATGACGCTTGGGCAGATTTGCTCATCAAAACCGACGTTGCCCTCTCGTCGCTCACGTCCAAAGCCTACGCCACGAGCATTCCAAGCAAAGTCCAGAGTGCGCTTGCGGCTCATGCCATACAACTCGCCATATCGCCCCAAAACAGCGATTTAGCCCAACTCATCATGCACGGAGACATCGAAAACGATGCCCAAACGCCGTGCGGTATCGTCGTCGAGCCTGGCGACATTGCCCAATGCGTCGACGCGCTCAAACGCCTTGCCTTCGCCGACAACGACGCCCTGCGGCAAGGCGCGAACGCCGCTGCCGAACGCATCGATTTGCCCGATCTAGCCACCCAATGGCGCGCATTCCTCGACGATATTGCGCAGATCGCCCCCACGCCTTGGCGAACATTGGCTTATCGCGCGACGAAGCGAACGTTCGATTTTTGCGCCGCCTTGGCAGGCCTCATCGTCGTGAGTCCAATCATGGCGGCAACCGCCATCGGCGTATGGCACTACTTGGGCACGCCCATCATCTTCCGGCAACAGCGCCCAGGGCTCGACGAAAAGCCCTTCGACCTATGCAAATTCCGATCGATGAAAAATGCCCCAGACAATGCCACGATCGATGCCAAATACGACGGCGAACGCCTCACGCCATTTGGCAAAAAGATCCGTTCCCTATCGATCGACGAATTGCCCACGCTTTGGAATGTGCTCAAAGGCGACATGAGCCTCGTCGGACCGCGCCCACTCCTGATGGCATACCTCGACCGATACAACGACGAACAGCGGAAACGGCAATGGGTGCGCCCTGGCGTTACAGGGCTAGCCCAAGTCAACGGCCGCAATGCCCTTTCGTGGGAAGAAAAATTCGCCTACGATACTTATTATGCAGAAAATGCATCTCTTTTGTTAGATCTCAAAATATTATTCAAAACCGTTGCCGTCGTACTCAAGCGAAGCGGCATAGCTCACGCCAATGCCGATACGATGCCCGAATTCATGGGCACTCAACAATAGAGAGGTCAATATGCCCAACAATCTTCTCTTATCGTGTGCGGGTCGCCGCGTCGAACTCCTCCAAATATGGAAGCGGACGTTCCTAGATCTCGGCATCGATGCACAAGTCGTTGCCGCCGATGCGCAACCGTTTGCCCCCGCCTTCGTACTCGCCGATCGGCAAGCCATCATTCCCAAAGTCTGCGATCCCCATTTCGTCGATGCCATGTTGCGAACGTGCCAAAATAACGACGTCCGCTGGGTTATCCCGACTATCGACACCGAATTGCCCATATTGTCAGAAGCTCGTGAAACTTTTTTGTCGCACGGCATTGAAATCATGGTCTCCGATACCGAGACGATAGCGATTGCAAGCGACAAACGACGCACGCATGAATGGTTTGTCGCCAATGGCTTCCCGACATTTCGACAAGCCGATATCGCGACGGCACTTGCCGATCCCGATTGGGTATATCCGTGTTTCGCAAAACCCGCTTGCGGTTCGCGTTCGATAGGCGCGCGACGCATCGAATCGCGCGAAGCGCTATGCCAACGCCAAGCCGAATCCGATGGCAACGACGTCGTCGAATCGCTCGGGCACGGCGTCGAAGTCACTGTCGATGCATGGATTTCGCCCAAAACGGGCAAATGCACGTGCGTCGTTCCGCGTCAACGGATCGAAGTTCGCGACGGCGAAGTCGCAAAAGCCAAGACGATCGACGCGCCAGAAATCATCGAATGCGTCAGAAATGTCGCGGAAAAGCTCCCTGGCGTGCGCGGAACGATATGCGTTCAACTCTTTTATGAACCATCGACAAAGGAAATCGCACTCATGGAAATCAATCCGCGGTTTGGCGGCGGATATCCGCTCACCGACGCCGCAGGCGGCTATTTCACGCGATGGCTCATCGAAGACTCCCTTGGGCTACCCTCGACGACAAACGAAGACTGGATGCGCAATCTCGTCATGTTGCGATACGATCAATCGTGCTATATCAAGGGGTAATGCCAAGTATATCGCGATTATGCGCGTTTGATATAACGCGCATCGCGCGTGTCGATGACGAGCATCGTATCTTGTTCGATGAAGAGCGGAACTTGGACTTCGAGCCCCGTTTCGAGCTTAGCGCGTTTCGTCGCCGCCGTCACCGTATCGCCCTTAACTGCAGGTTCGCATTCGACGACGCGCAACGTCACCGAATTGGGGATTTGCAATCCGATCGGATTGCCATCGTGCAATAAGACTTGGACGTCGTCGTTTTCGAGAATGAACTGCAATTCATAAGCGATTTCATCGCCACTCATCGTAAATTGTTCGAACGTCTCTTTGTTCATGAAAATAAAGTTTTCTTTATTTTCATTGTACAAATATTGACACGGAACGATTTCGAAGTTCGGGACTTCGACGCGATCTTCGGCCTTGAACGTCTTTTGCAAGATTTGTTTTGTGCGAATGTTCTTTGCTTTGAGTTTGACGAGTGTCGCGCCACCGCGAGCCGACGGCGTTTGGACTGTCGTCTCGAGAACGGTAAACGGATCGCCATCGAGCAATAAGAGAGATCCTTTTTTGAGATCGATACTTGTAGGCATAATGCTCCTTCGTAGGCTGTCGCTATAGGATAAAAACGCAATCTCAAATGGCGATAGATGCACCATTTGCGCGCCTCTATTAAATTGTGTCGCTTTGATGGGCAATGTTTTTCGATAAGGCGGCGAAAAAACGGCTACTGTCGAGCACAGTTCGCAGCCTCGTCACGTTCGGCGGCGACCGAATCCGACCACGTCAACGCGAGTGCCTTGTCGTAATATGAGACGGCCAAACGGCAATCGCCACGGTCGCGCGCCATCACGGCGTAGATATATGCCGTCGTCGCATCGGGGTGAACAGTCGGCGCATACCCCCATGTATAAAACGGGCTACACTGCACGCAACAGAATAAAATTCCAAATAACAGCAATATATGAAATATTATTCGCATACGCCGCCTATAACTACTGAGACGCTTCGCGCGTTTTGCCTTGCGTACCTCGTCGCATCTGATTGCCGCGCCCGCGCATAGGCATTCTACTACCATTATCGTCGAATGTATTCATGTGGCGCATGCGCCGCGTATTGCTTTGTGATG
>SFMP01000203.1 GCA_004554395.1 Myxococcales bacterium
CAGTGATATATACCGGCAACATGAATCGAGGTAGATTGTAAATTTTATTCAGCTTGTGTAGCCATTCGAATTGGTGATGCCCAAAACTTTCGAAGATATACGCCAATGATAAGACTATTGCGATATGTGGAATAGTAAAAATTATGAGTGATAGAATGGTTAGTACAGGGGATATGAGAATGCCAATTATCGGTTTTTCACATATAATATCGACTAATAGTGAAGCAAAATGAAAGACAATCAAGTCGTCTGGGAAAAACGCTCCGCCCAACATCGATACTCCCGTTGTGGCGAAAGCAGTTCCCACGAAGGCGCGCCACCAAGTGATATGCACACTAAAACTCTTAATGGTAAATCGGCGTAATTTCGAAACTGTTTGCTTTTTCGGATCGAATTGTGTAAGCCCATTGAGATAGAACCAGAGTGATATTATCGTGTTGAAGAAATAAAATAATATGAAAAATAGCGCGATGGGAAGGAACAAAATGCCCTTGAGATCTGGGTGTCTGTTTAAAAACTGATTGATGCGTTGTGCTATCTTATCGCCAAGCGAAGTGGGGGCTTCGATATCGTTCGGTTGATTTGTATTATCGAGGATATCGAGGATTTCTTGCGCATTTTTCGGGCGATCGGTGGGGCTTTTGGCCAAGAGCTTTTTGACCAATTCGACGAGTGAGCTCGGCACTTCATATTGGTCGAGAACTGAATCGTAGAGTCGCTCAAATCCATCGGTCGGTATGTCGACGGGCGATATACCCGTTATCATGTGCAGTACTGTCGCACCGAGTCCGTAGAAGTCGGATTGAATCGTCGCATCGCCGATGAGTTGCTCGGGCGCCATATAGCCTTGTGTGCCGGCAATCGTCGAATTCATCGACTTGCGCTGTGGATTGGCAACGGCACCAAAGTCGATGAGGTAGTAGCGGTTGTTGCAATACAATATATTCGATGGTTTGATATCGCGATGGATGATGGGCGGATTATAGCTCGCAAGCCCATCGAGAATCGTCACCAAATCGCGCATGCATCGCAGAACATCGGCAATCGGAACGATTGGTTGCTTTTTCGTACATTCCTCGATGATCGGATCGTCTATGTCTTCTGTGTGAGGCATATTTTTGCATAAGTCGATGAGACTTTGTAACGATTCGCCATCGATAAAATCTTGAATGATATACACTTCGTCGATGTCGTCGGGATTCTCGACGATATCGTGACACATTGGCACGCCTTGGAGTCTGATCGATTTGAGCGTTGCCGCTTCGCGCCTGAAGAGTTCATGTGTTTTGAGATTGGAATGAAATCGCAATGCCTTGATGGCAACGTCGTACCCCATCAGCTTGTCACGAGCTCGATACGTCTTGCCCGTCGCACCTTCGCCCAGCAATGTCGTATAGGTGTATCGTTTCGACAAGATGTCGGGTGTCATGGCAGATGTCGGGGGATTCGATTTCATAGAAGACCTGCTATTCGATGATATTCTGGATTTGCTTCGGCAAAATTGCCTCTTCTCGCTCGAGCAACTTGACGACGTCGTCGCACAAATAAACGTCGTCTTGCGCTAAGATTGGCCACGGCATGCTATAGACGACTTCCGTGCCATCGTCTTCGTGTGTAATGATATATAAACAGGGTATAAAGTCGCCTGGGCTACAGTCATCGGGGGGTAAGCGCGTCAGGAACGCTCGTGTCAAATCGTCGGGCGATTCGTCGTCGACTGGATTGAATTTATATTCAATGCGCCAAAGCGGTTGTTCAATGGGCACGATGGCATCGGTCGCCGAGATATATTCGATGTTCGATATCGTGGCGAGCGTCTTGCGACCGTATTTGAACATGGGCTCGAGCTTTTTAGTCAAATCGTCGACGTAGTTGATGGGCGAAATGAGCGTGATGACGAAACAGTACAAAAGCCATACACATAGAACAAAACTGATGACAGATATCCAAGCGGGAATGACTTCGAATATGTTGAGCGATTCGACGTCGACGCCAGCAAATCCACTCATCGCATTGTAAGTCATGACGAAGGCGACGATCGCCACGGCGAGAGATAAAAGCGATCCTATGCCATAGATCGCCATGGTCGCGACGCGCGATAGCTTGCCTTTTTGGCCACGGAGGTAATGCTTATTGATCGAGACGTTGGGGCGACGCCTGTCGCGCAAGAAATTCATCGCCTTCGTCATATCGTAGGCCGTATAGGGGCGACAGTAGCACGATAGCCTGAGCTTCTTTGCAGAGACTTGCCCGTTATAACTCTTTGAAATGTACTTCCCAATGTTCGGGTGGATTCGCGCCAAACTCTCGACGACGTTTGGCGGGACTTCGCAATCGCGTGGAATCGAGTCGCTAAACGTCGACCAGACGTCGATGGCGCCGCCTTGTCGATACGACGTGATATTTGCCATATTGGCATCGCCCGCCTTTTGGGCGGCGCCGACGATATCTTGGAGTAGGGAATAGTTAGAGCTCTTGATCGCCTCGAAAGCCGCTTCAATCGTCCGAATATCGGAAATGCGATCGCGGATATTGGGTTCGAGCATCTGGCGCAATAAAACCGTGACGCTATAGGGCAAATGTTGCAAATACGGATCGATCATGTAGCGGAATTCTTGCATCTCGATCGATTCGGGCGATTGCCCCGAAAACAGATACAGCGCCACGGCCCCGACGGCGTAGATATCGCTTTGCGGCACCGGATGCCCCATGAGTTGCTCGGGCGGCATATAGCCATACGTTCCGGCAACGGTCGATCCACCGTCTTTGACTTGCGGATTGGCGACGGCACCAAAGTCGATGAGCCAGACTTTGAATTTGCCGAGTTCGTCGACGAGCATGATATTGCCCGGCTTAATATCGCGGTGAATAATCGGCTCAGGGCGATTGTGCAACGCATCTAGGATGTGGAGCAATTGCAAGATGATGTCGGCAATATCGACGACCGTAAAACGGCGAGCCGCTTGGATATAGCTGTTGAGCGAATAGCCGCGAATGTACTCTTGCACGATGATCGACACGGGGTCTTCGCATTCCAAATCTTCGATCGTCTCGTAGAGATGTGCAACGCCGTCGATATCGAGCCCCATCAACGTTTGGGATTCGCGATTAAAGAGTTCGTATTGCTTCCAATTCTTGACCGAATGAATGTGGAGCACTTTGATGGCGACGTCGATGCCATCGCTTCGCCGCCGCGCGTGAAACACTTCGCCCTGACTGCCTTGCCCAAGTTTATCGATGACTTGGTACTTTTGATCGGCAATTCGGCTTCCCAACGACAGTGAACCAGAACTCGGTTTACTCGCTGCAGCACTTTTGTGCTCGTTTTGAGCAGATACTGTGGGCTTCGTCACCGCCCCCGCAGAACCCGCCACCGCATGCGGCTCTATTGATGCTGACGCCCCCGCAGAACCCGCCACCGCAGGCGGTGTTATCGATGCCGGTGCACTTGCAAAATTCGCCGACGCAGGCGGCTTTATCGTTGCTGGCGCACTCGAAGAACTCGCCGCCGCAGGCGATTTGATCAGCGCTGGCGCATAATTCGACGGCGCTGGCGCATAATTCGACGGCGTTTGTGCATCGAAAGATGAAGGGGATGGTAACGGGTGATGGGCAATTTCGGGCATGATGAACTTCGTGACATTATGAAAAAGAAAAACGACGTCAAATGAAAATGTCAAGAAAAATATACATTCGTTTGACATAAATCGACTCAAGAATGCCATAACATAACCGATAAGCCAATTATTTCAAAGACATTTAGGCAACATCTTGGCACATTGAGATCGCCGACAGACTTCGCTAGATACCGATTGAAATTTCTGGCTATATATGTGAATAATACGCACTTTTTTGTCGGTTTTGCGAGAGCAAAACTGGCGGTTTCAATTGACTTCTGCACGGAGTAAATATGTCTGAACACGAACACAAACTCGGTTTGGCTGCGCACAACGAAAACGACGAACGCATCGGCATGTCGGACGATGCCCTCGTCGAGAGCGTCATCGACCATTTGCGCTATTCGTTTGCCAAAAACAAGAAAAACGCTTCATACGACGACCTCTATCTCGCCACAGGCCTAGCGATTCGCGACCGCCTCATCCATCGCTGGATGAAGACGATGAAGCGCTACTACGAGACCGATGCAAAGCGCGTCTATTATTTGTCTGCCGAATACCTCATCGGGCGTTCGATGGGCAATAACCTCATGAATATGGGGTTGACGACGAAGGCGAAAAATCTCTTCGAAGAATACAGCATCGATTTAGGCGAAGTCGAAAGCCGCGAACCCGATCCCGGGCTAGGTAACGGCGGCTTAGGCCGACTTGCCGCCTGTTTCCTCGATTCACTCGCCACGCTCGGTTACCCCGCCATGGGCTACGGCATACGCTATGAATTCGGCATATTCCGCCAATCGTTCAAAGACGGCTGGCAAGTCGAAAGCCGCGATCCGTGGCTCGAACGCCTCAATCCATGGGAAATCTCGCGCCCCGACCACGCCGCTACGGTTCAATTCGGCGGTTCAGTCGAACGCCGCCTCGACGAAAACGGCAATCTCCAGTGCGACTGGATCAATACGACAAAAGTCAAGGGCATTCCCTACGATATGCCCATCGCAGGCTATGGCACCGAAACGGTCAACTCCTTGCGCCTCTGGTCGGCTCAGGCGACCAACGACTTCAATCTCAGCATTTTCAATGCCGGCGACTTCCGAAAAGCCGTCGAAGACAAAGTCATCAGCGAGACGATTTCGAAAGTTTTATATCCTGCCGATAACAATCCAGAGGGGCGCGAATTGCGCCTTAAACAGCAGTATTTCTTCGTTTGCTGCTCGATTCACGACATCGTCCGCCGCTACAAAAAAGCCCACAAAGACTTCAGCCAATTTGCCGATAAAGTCGCCATCCAATTGAACGATACGCATCCGGCCATCGCCATCGCCGAACTGATGCGCGTCTTCGTCGACATCGAAAAGCTGTCGTGGGATTCGGCTTGGTCGATCACTGAACGCGTCTTTGGCTACACCAATCACACGCTTTTGCCCGAGGCACTCGAACGCTGGCCGTTGCCCATGTTTGCCAAGCTCTTGCCGCGCCACCTCGAAATCATCTACGAGATCAACCGTCGCTTCTTGCTCCGCGTCCACATCGCCTTCCCCGGCGACTACGAAATGCAACGACGCGTCTCGATTATCGACGAAACGGGCGAAAAATTCGTCCGCATGGCAAACTTAGCCGTCATCGGATCGCACTCCATCAACGGCGTCGCCCAAATCCACTCCGACCTCGTCAAAACCGACCTCTTCCCCGATTTCGTCAAGCTCTTCCCCGAGCGCTTCAACAACAAGACGAACGGCGTCACGCCGCGTCGTTGGATGGTCTCGGCAAACCCCGGTCTCACCGACCTTTTGCGCGAAAAAATCGGCGATTCTTGGATTACGCACAGCGAAGATCTCAAAAAATTCGAAGCATTCGCCGACGACGATGCCGTCCTCGACCGCCTTATTGCCATCAAACAAGAAAACAAAAAGCGCTTCGTCAAAGAATACCTCCCCTTCGACGTCTCCTGCGACATGCTCTTCGACGTTCAAGTCAAGCGCATCCACGAATACAAGCGCCAACTCTTGAATTTGCTCCACGTCATCCACCTCTATCGCGAACTCAAGACCAACCCCAACGCCGACCGCATCCCGCGCATCGTCCTCTTCGGCGGAAAAGCAGCCCCCGGCTACGCCGCCGCCAAACTCCACATCAAATTCATCAACGACGTCGCCAAAATTATCAACGACGACCCGACGATGACAAACAAACTCCGCGTCTTCATGTGCCCCAACTACTGCGTCTCGATGGCCGAAGTCATCATCCCCGCCGCCGATTTGTCGGAGCAAATCTCGACCGCCGGCAAAGAAGCCTCGGGCACCGGTAACATGAAATTCGCCCTCAACGGCGCACTCACCATCGGCACACTCGACGGTGCAAACGTCGAAATGCGCGAACGCGTCGGCGCCGATAACTTCTTCCTCTTCGGGCTCAAAGAACACGAAGTCAAAACGCTTAAAGCCGAAGGCTACGACCCGCAAAGCTACATCGACGAAAGCGACGACCTGCGCGCCGTCATCGAAATGATCGAAACGGGCTTCTTCGCCCCCGAAGAACGCGACCGCTACAAAGGCATCGCCGATTGGCTACGCACACAAGACCCATATATGCTTTGCGCCGACTTCGACGACTACATCGCACGCCAGCGCGACGTCGAAAAAGTCTATCGCGACAAACGACTCTGGGCCAAAAAATGCCTCCTCAACATCGCAAACATGGGCTTCTTCTCGTCCGATCGCACGATCCGCGAGTACGCCGATGACATCTGGAACGTCGTTCCAATTAAGGTTTAACGTTTGGGGGCGAGCCCTATCGGCAGAGCCGATACGGGCTCTTTGTCGCCCTATCGGCAGAGCCGATACGGGCTCCTAGCGGTGCTATTGCCGTTGGCAATACGCACCGCTTTTTTTGATCGTAGCCAGCCGCCCGATGAGCACCGTGATGAGATAGTGCAGAGGCGCGTGGCCGATGGCTTGTCGCCTATGCGCTCTGAAAGGGCACTTGTCGTGGCGTCGATTGTATACTTTTGAATTATTTCAATCGTTTTGAATACTTGCGGAACAAATCGGTTCCAGCTTCTTCGATGGCTTGGTAGACGAGCGTTTCGGTATTTGTCGTGATGACGCCGACATTGCTCAATTGGAGAATGGCGTTTTCCCAATTCAATTTTTTGCGCGATGCAACGCCATCGACAGGGACGAAGATGGCGATTTCTTCGTCTTCATCTTCGTCGATGATGTCGAGTGCCGTCATGAGAACGCAAATGTGCGCCTCGACGCCGACGATGATGAGCGTTTGTGGAATGTGTGGGCAGACGCGGTCGCAGAACGTGCTATCGGCGAGGCAAGAAAAACTCATCTTTTCAACGCGAATGGCATTTTTGAGTTTTTCGGCTAAGACAGCTGTTGTGCCGCCCAATTTGGCAGGGTTTTGTTCGGTATAGAACACCGAACCGCCTTGATCTTTGACCAAATCGATTAAAATGCCGACGTTGTCGACGAGCGCATCGCGCACGTCGTCGGGAATGACGCCGAGCAATTTGTCTTGCATGTCGATGACGAGCAATGCACAATCGGAATATTCTGGAATCATAAAACGCACCTCTATCGATAGAGAAAAACATCGCGACGATATGTCGCTGGGCGCACCATTAGTTTTAATCGCACAAATTGCCAACAAAAACTCGATCTTTTTTGCTTTCTGGCTCCGCTGTGCGCTCGCTATGATAGATACAGGTGGCTTTGCGCCGCAGGCAAAGGCCGCGCGTATGCGCACAGTGAAACGAGCACATAGCGCGGCGGCGTAGGCGTATTGAGCGATAGCGAAATAGCCGTAGCAAGAGCCCGTATTGGCAACGCCAATAGGGCGAAAAAAAACGTATTGCGCCTAGAGGGCGAAATGCGGGTGTATTAAAAAACGTGCATCTTCATTAGAAAGCTAGAATAGATGTGCGATGGTAGAATGGCGGGAGCGATTGCAAGTGTGACGCGGTGAAAGTCGATTTTTTTTGTCTGGGGGCTTGCCTTTTGGCATGCGGTGCACAAATTGTTTGCCCGTGCTTGGAGTCCTGGGCGGCGGAGGGCGGTTTGCGCCAATTCGATTGACAGAAAGGGCTCGTCGTTTTATACACGCGCGCGGGTCGAGAGCGGTTTTTGGCCCGTATGTAACGAAGTGATTTAGGAGGTTAAAATGACCATCAAAGTAGGCATTAACGGTTTTGGACGCATTGGTCGTATGGTTTTCCGTGCAGCCGTCAAGAGCTTCAGCGATATCGAAATCGTCGGTATCAACGACTTGCTCGATCCCGATTACCTTGCCTATATGCTCAAATATGATTCGGTTCACGGCCGTTTCGATCACGATGTCAAAGTCGATGGCAGCACGCTCGTCGTCGATGGCAAGAAGATTCGCCTCACGGCAGAGAAAGACCCCGCCAACCTCAAATGGAACGAAGTTGGTGCCGACGTCGTCATCGAATCGACGGGTCTTTTCCTCACCGACGAAACAGCACGTGCCCACATCAAAGCCGGTGCCAAGAAAGTCATCATGAGCGCCCCGAGCAAAGATGCCACGCCGATGTTCGTCTTTGGTGTCAACGACAAAACGTATGCCGGCCAAGACATCATTTCGAACGCCAGCTGCACGACGAACTGCTTGGCGCCGATCAGCAAAGTACTCAACGACAAATTCGGCATTAAACGCGGTCTCATGACGACGGTTCACGCGGCGACGGCGACGCAGAAGACGGTCGACGGTCCTTCGAAGAAAGACTGGCGCGGTGGTCGTGGTATCCTCGAAAACATCATTCCGTCGTCGACGGGTGCTGCCAAGGCCGTTGGCAAAGTTCTTCCCGAACTCAATGGCAAATTGACGGGTATGTCGATGCGCATTCCTTCGTCGGACGTCTCGATCGTCGACCTCACGGTGGAATTGAACAAAGAATGCACGTACGATGAAATCTGCGCCGCGATGAAAGCCGCTTCGGAAGGCGAACTCAAGGGCGTTTTGGGCTACACCGACGAATGCGTCGTTTCGACCGACTTCCGTGGCGATGCTCGCACCTCGATCTTCGACGCCAAAGGTGGCATTCAGCTCGACAAAACGTTTGTCAAAGTACTCGCTTGGTACGACAACGAATGGGGTTACAGCAATAAGGTCCTCGAAATGGTCCGCGTCATTGCCAAGTAATTCGATCGCTAGGTTTTACTAGACGATTTAGCCCGCATGCTCTGATGGCATGCGGGCTTTTTTTGTTCGACGACGGGGATTGCCAAGCCTCGACAGACGATATTCATAGCGCGATTGAAGATAATTTGGTCATTTTAATATATTTTTATGATGGGCTAATGGCCGTTGGTTTGTGCGGTAAGTGTTAAAAAACAATGATGGAGTCGTGTGATATAAATCACAAGTTGTAACATATTCGTTCAAATCACTACAAATGGATGAGAGATGAATGATTATGTTAATCTGTGAGTATCGATAGCCGTTGCGAACGCATTATTGTAGCAAAAGAGCTATATGAGTATATAATGTGCTTGCTTGTATCGTCGTGCGATATCTAAGCGATCGTCGTTTTATTTAACCTTAGGACATGAAGCAAGCGATGGATACTACACAAGAGTTGAAAAAATCGACAGAAGAAGGGCGCGGCTATTCGGCAATGGGCGGAGAACAAGGCTATTCGGCAATGCCCGAAGAGAAGACCGACGAGGCTCATAGCGTCGAGGCGCCTAGAGATGAAAAATCTGTGTCGTCGAAAAAGTCAGATAATGCGCCGATGAGCTTGGGAAGTGCAAAAGCCGACGGGAAGTATCGCATCATCGAGAAGCTCGGGCGCGGAAGCCAAGGCGAGGTTTACCATGCCAAACGCTTGAGCGATGGCGTCGATGTGGCGATTAAAGTTTTGCACATTCACTCGGTCAACAACTGGAAGCAATACGAATTGTTCCATCGCGAAGCTGAGACGTTGATGGGGCTCGATATCGATGGCGTGGCCCATCTCTACGAGACGATCGAAGATTTGGAGTGCGAAAACCCCGTTTCAATCATCGTTCAAGAGTATATTCGAGGCTATTCGCTCAAAGATTATTTGCAATCTGCACGACGGTTTAGCTTGAGCGATATCGCCGATATCATCAAGCAGTTGCTCGAGATCGTCGAAAAGCTCCACACGCGCCCGTCACCCATTATCCACCGCGATATTAAACCGGGCAATATCATGCTCGTCGACGAACTCGGGAAATTCAAAGTTTGGCTCATCGACTTTGGTGCCGTGGCCAATCCGCAAGTCAAAGACGGAGGATCGACTGTTGCGGGAACGTATGGCTATATGCCGCCCGAGCAGCTCATGGGCAATCCCGTTCCGCAAAGCGATATCTATGCCATTGGTGCACTTGCGCTACATTTGTTATCGCGTCAGCCGCTCGAAGAAATCGAGATGCAAGATTTCCGATACATGATCGACCCGTATTTGCAACACCTACCCTATAGCGTGACGCAATTGCTTCGCAAGATGCTCGAACCGAATATTCGCGATCGCATCTCGGATATATCGATATTGAAAGCGGCATTTGAAGCGATTCGCGTTGCCGATTTTAAGCAATTGGGCGAAATCGTCGGATCGACGCAAGGCGAAACAGTACAGCAACAAGTTTCGATTACGTCGTATCGCCAGAGCGGTGCCATCGATGCATGGTCGCTGTTGAGCGATCTCACGCCGCGCAAAGAGGATCTCCCGAAATCTATCGTCGCTAGCCTCAAGCAGATTCATCCCGATATCATTTCGCAGATATCGGCGCATGGCGAGAACACTGCGTCTACGGCGTTTAATATGACGCGTTACGTCAAAGATTACGATAGCTCGATGATATATGGCTTGATCGATCAATTGCGCTATCACCGACGACCTTATGTCAAAGTCGCTGCATCGAATCGATTGTTTTCGATCGTATTGTCGAGTCTGGCTGCGTTAATATGTGTGGCAGTGGCGTTAGTTTCATTTTTATTGTATACCGATATGGTCGTCATCGCTGGGATTCCGAGCGTCGAGCCCATTTGGTACATTCTGTTGATTACGCTTTTTGTCGTTCTCTTCATGGTTAGTATCAAGAACATTGTAACGAATGTGAACAGTAAGATCGATTACGTCGAGAATCTCAAAAAGAATATCGATCCGTTGTTCCGCTATGGGCGCAAGACGATTGCGACGATTTCAAAGATCGAATTTGCATGCGATATCAAGTCGCTCGAGCCCATCGAACAGCCGCTTTGGCGCGTCGAATACAAATACAATCCACCCGACGATGAGTCGCCCGACGATATTACGGGCGAATTCTATACGCGTTTGCCACTCGAAGATACGGCGGTTGGCGATTTCGTTCCTTGCATCTATATCATCGTGCGCGAAGACGACGGCAGCGAGTCGGTTTTTAGCTCGCCTTGGCCTATCCTCGAACAAGACGATATTTATCTCGTCAAAGATGTCGAACGATTACTTTGCCGCGAGATTCCCGTTCGCCCCGACCAAATACTCGACGTCGAGTAAGGAGTGCAAGACATGGTTGAGACGACACCCAATGCGCTTACTCAACGCTACACGTATATCGAGCTCGTCGGCGCAGGGGCTGCGGGCAAGACGTATAAGGCGTACGACAAGTTGACGGGCGAGCATGTCGCCATCAAGGCATTGCGAGGGCAAGTCGATTTCAAGACGCGAGAGTTGTTCGAACGCGAAGTCGAAACGCTCAAATCGATCGACGTCAAAGGCGTGCCCAAGTTCATCGACTTCGTCGAGTCGCCCGATGACTCGGGAGAAGTCTATCTCGTGCAAGAATTCGTCGATGGCGTATCGCTGAGTGCGTTACTCGACGACGCCAAATCAAAGGGCGAGGTGTCAAATGATGAAACCGATCAGCTTGCAAAAGCGAGTGAATCGCCCGAAAGCGACAGCGCATTATCGGATGATGATAAGGATAAGCGCGTCGATGTCACGATTGACGAAGCGTTTGTGAAGCGATTTATCGTCGAAATCGCAGGCATCCTCGACGCCTTGCAAACGCAGTATACGCCGCCCATCATCCACCGCGATATCAAGCCGTCGAATATATTGTACGATTCAAAAAGCGATCGGTTTTATCTCATCGACTTTGGTTCGGTGACGAATCCGCAACGCAAATCATTGAATTCGACGATTGCCGGCACGCAAGGTTATATGGCGCCCGAGCAGCTCTTGGGCGATGCGACGATACAATCGGATTTTTATGGATTGGGGGCGACGGCATTGCACTTGGCGACCGGGGTGTCGCCCGTCGACATGCAATCCGATGGATTTACTCTATTATACGATAAATATATCGATCCGCTCGAATGGAACTATCTCGTCAAAGTACTGATCAAGCGATTACTTGCTCCAAGCCCAGCCGATCGACCGCAGTCGGCTCGTGAAATATTGGAGTATTTCCAAAAGCCGCATTATTTCAAAGGATCTGAGAAAGACGAAGAGTATCCTTTTTTTGCAACGCTCATCTACGATACACTGGGTAAAAAGTGTGCTCGTTGGTGGATGCGGAAGAAAAGGGAGAATCCCTGGGTCAATTTGCTACTCTTCGTGCCCGTATTGTTGTGCATCGCGTTTTTCTACATTGCCAATGCAGTATTGTCTTATGCCGCGTATTTCTATGGATATCGTGAGATTAATGAAGAACGCTTTTTTATACAG